>NZ_JBHYMQ010000006.1:0-218946 GCF_042742985.1 Streptomyces sp. NPDC058864
CCACACCTGCCGCGACGAGTGCCTGTACCACGACCGCGGCGTGCTCGAGGCGATCACCCAGTGCACCTGCGGCCGGCCGCCCTGCCAGGCCTGCCAGATCGGCGGCGAGCCGGTACTGGCCTGATCCACCGCGCTTCGCGGCCGCCCGCGGCGGCACGAAGGCCCCGGTCCCCGACGGGACCGGGGCCCTCGCCATGCTGCGGGCGAACGCGCGCGGGCAGCACGCCGGGGCCCGGCTACGCGAAGAGGCTCAGCAGCAGCACGGCGACGGCCAGGACCGCCGCCCCGATCGCGAGGCCGCGGGCGACCCGGCGGCGGGAGGGCAGCCCGAGCACCTCGATGCCGCCGGTCCCGGGGAAGGCGTAGAAGACGCGGTCGGGGTCGGTGGGGACGGTGAGGCGGGCGAGGGGCAAGTGACGCAGGACGACCCTGCGATGGGCCTCGTCGGCGCGGGAGGCGAGGTACGGGGCGAGCGCTTCGGCGTGCGTGGCGTCGAGGTCGCCGGGCAGCGGGTCGTCGCCGGTCAGCACGGCCTTGCGCCACCGGCCCAGGCGCGCGGTGCGCCGGCGGACCGGCCACGGCGGCCGCTTGCGGGGGCGGCGCACCGCCTCCTCGTGGCTGCGCTGCTCGATGAGGCCGCCGACCCAGGTGGTGACGGCTCCGCTCCCCCCGCACGCCTCGTGCGCGACGGTGCCGCCGCCCTTGCACCTGGGGCAGTCGACGAGCCCCGTCCCCGAGCACTGCGAGCACTGCGTACGGCCCCGCCCGGCACAGGTGGGGCATGCGGCGTCGGGCCGCCGGCACTTGGCGCAGCGGACGCGCCTTTGGACGGTGCGGGACGCGGTCGCCGCCGCGGCGCGGTCCCGGTCGCGGTCCTTGGTGCGCGGTCGCGGTTTGCCGGTGCCGTCGCACTCGGCGCATGACGCCAGCCCGCGGCAGTCGGGGCAGGCCGTCGTCGGGTCGCAGGGGAGCCGGCCGCGGCCCTCGCAACGCCTGCAGGCCCATTCGCCGTTGCCGCACTCACAGGTGTTGTGGCGCACGGATCCCTCGCGCACCAGCTCGATCCGGCGCACGGTGGCGTGCTCACCGGGCGGGCCGGGCCGGTAGTCGGCGAGTCGGGCGTAAGTGGGGAGCGCGGAGAGGTCCTTACGGCCCTTCTCGGTCCTGGCGGTCTCCTTGCGGGTCTCCGTGGTGCGGCGGATGCGGCAGTCGAGGACGGAGTGCCAGGAGAGGTCCGCCCCGGCGGAGGAGTCGAGCCGGACGGCGCCGCCGTCCCCGGAGAGGTACCGCGCCAGGGCTTGGAGCATCTCGTCGTCGGACGGTGTACCGGACGGGTCCTCGGCCATGACGACCACTCCCCTCGACGGGCGCGAGGCGCGCTGTCGGCAGGGTACGGGCGTACCTGACACTCCATCAAGATCAGGGGTGGGGAGGGGCCTTGCGACCCC
This sequence comes from Streptomyces sp. NPDC058864, assembly GCF_042742985.1. Lineage (NCBI taxonomy): Bacteria > Bacillati > Actinomycetota > Actinomycetes > Kitasatosporales > Streptomycetaceae > Streptomyces > Streptomyces sp. NPDC058864. The sequence continues at coordinate 1,449 of NZ_JBHYMQ010000006.1, forward strand.
TCCCCACCGGCCGCTCAGCTCTCGCCGGTGGTGGTGCCGCCGCTCCCGTAGGGACGGGTGAAGACCTCCATGCCGTGGCCCGCCGGGTCCGTGAAGTAGACGCCGCGGCCGCCGTCGTTGCGGTTGATCTCCCCGGGCCGCTTGCCGTGCGGGTCGGCCCAGTACGTGAGTCCGGCCTCCTGGATCCTGCTCAGGATGCCGTCGAACGCGGTCTCGGGGACGAGGAAGGCGTAGTGCTGCATGACGATCGTCTCCGCCGGGACGGTGGCGAAGTCGAGGGTGACGCCGTTGCTCAGCCGGAGGGGGACGAACGGGCCCCATGCCTCGCCGGCCCGCAGGCCGAGGATGTGCGCGAGGAAGTCGGCGGATTCCCGGTTGTCCCGGGCGTGCACGATGGTGTGGTTCAACTCGACTGACACGGTGGGATGCCTCCGTAAGGCATTCTCACGGGCACCTCCATGCCTCACCCGGTCGGTGACCGGCACGCGATGCCGTGCGCGCGATCCTATGCCGGGCCGTAATCCGGTGGGCCCTCGGCGGTGTCGGCCCGTACGGTGGACGGCCGGAACGGCCCGAACGGCCGTGGCGGACGGGAAGGGCGGGAGGACGACGATGACGGACACGGTGACGCTGTGGCGCCCCACCGGGCCGGAGGAACTGGCCCTGGTCGAGGCGTCGGGATGGCGGGAGTGGCCGCCGCGGCTGCCCGAGCAGCCGATCTTCTACCCGGTGCTCGACGAGGACTACGCGATCCGCATCGCCCGTGACTGGAACGTCCCCGCCTCCGGAGCCGGTTACGTGACGCGCTTCGAGGTCGAGGCCGGGTTCGCCGCCCGGTACCCGGTGCGCCAGGCGGGCGGCCGGACGATCCTCGAGCTGTGGGTGCCGGCGGAGGAACTGCCCGAGTTCAACCGGCACATCGTGGGCCGCATCGAGGTCGTCCACGAGTTCCGGGGCGCGTAGCGGCCGGGGCCCGGGCCCCGGCCGGTCGCGTCAGGCGCGGAGCGTGGTGACGGCCGCGACCCCGGTGAACTGCAGGGGTTCGTAGCCGAGGGCGAGCAGATGGGCGGTGAGCGTCAGGGTGCCGCCCCGGTGGCCCGGACCGCCCGGACCGCCCGCGGTCTCCGCGGTCTCCGCGGTCTCGGCGCCGTCGACGGTGTAGGGGCCGTTGTTGAAGGTCACTGTGACCGGGACGCTGAAGGTGCCGCCCGGCCCGAGGTCGACGGCGGGCGACGGGGCGTAGGTGCCGACGAGGCTGTCACCGGGCCCGGGGGTGAGGACCACCGGGGTGCCGCCCACGGTGACGGTCAGGTCGCCCGGGTCGATGCCGCGGGTGCGGGCGAGGATCAACCGGATGCCGACGGCACGGTACGCGGGGCCGTCCGCCGGGTCGGTGAAGACGATCTGCCCGGAGGCCGCGTGGCAGGGCCGCCCCGGCGTGCTGTTGCCGAGGGTGATGCGGGCGGTGGTGCGGCCGTCGACGAGGAAGTCGTACGTGGTGCCGCCGACGGTCGGGTTGTCGACGTACGTGTCGAGCGTGAGCCCCGTGTTGGGCTGGCCCAGCCGGCCCGCGTTGGCGATGACCCCGTCGACGCCGTCGCCGGCCGAGGTGCAGGCGGCGATGTACTCGGCGAGGGTGCGGTCGGCCTGCGCGGGGATCGTCGCCACCTGCCGCGAGGTCCGCCACAGCGTGGCGGGACCGTTGACGAAGTGCTGCCAGACGCCCTGGACGACGCCCTGACGGCCCCGGGTGTCGGTGGCGAGCTGCGGCTGGAAGCTGAGCGTGGTGAAGCTGCCGGCGCAGATCATGGGGAGCTGGAGGTTCGCCGCCGTGCCGGTGACGCTGCTGGTGGTGACGAAGGAGTCGTACGACAGCTCCGAGGCCGCGATCGTGGCGAGCGGGACCCTGGCGGTGAAGGGGTGCGCCGCCTGGGACTGCTGGTCGCCGGTGATGGCCAGGTGGAGGCTGCCGTTGAAGCGGACGGGGTCCGCGAAGGGCGAGACCTCCTGGACACCGGGGGTGCGATCGCCGTTGCCCGGCTGGTCCTGGAGCCGGAACCAGGGCCCACCCGGCCCGAGATCGGCGGCCCGGACCTGTTCGACGCGGGGGGCGGAGGAACTGGGAACTGCGGATATGACGGAGGCGCCCGCGGCCAGGACGGCAGCGGCGGCGAGCGCTATCGGGCGGATCATGAGGCGGGGGACTCCCTCGTACGGGCGGCCCGGTACGGCCGCGACAGGGCGGCGCCCGTTGGCGCCGCGGCCCCGTATGGGTGCCCCGCGGGACTGCGCGTCCGGCATATGACAGCCCGGGCTCACCCGCGCGTCGCAAAAAATCCCACGCCTGGCGCCGAGAAGGTGCGGACGGCGCGGCCCTCCCCTCCGGCAGCGGCGGAGGACCGCCCTGGCGCGCCGCGACCGGGCGGGCCAGGACGGAGCCGCGCCGGGGTCGTGACCCCTACGGACGGCGTCCGGGGGAGCCGCTGCCCGCGGCCGCGGGCGGCTGTTCGGCGCCCGGGGCGAGCGGGCGGAACTGGGGGCCGTAGGTGTGGCGTCCGTCGCCGAGCGGGATCTCCATGAGGGCGAGGGCGGGCTCCTCCAGCTGGTCCATCGTCCTGACCGCCCGGTTGAGCGCGTCGTGGTCCCCGGACTGCCAGGCGGCCTCCAGGTCGCGCAGCAGCTCGCCGTACGCGGTGTCGAAGCGGCGCAGCAGGGTCGCGGCCTCGCGGGGCGGGTGCGGCCAGCCGCCCCGGGGGACCACGCCCATGGGGCGGACGTCCGGGAACGGGATGGGCGGGCCGCTGAACGCCCACAGCCCGTCGGACTCCTCCAGGGTGCGTCCGTGGTAGATCTCGGCGAAGGCGTAGTAGTGGGCCACGGCGCGGTGGCCCCCGGTCGCCTCGCCGGTCGGCGCCTCGGGGGAGTCCGAACTGCCCTCGCCCTGCTCCTTGATGATCTCCACGGCGGCGACGATGTCGTCCAGGGTCCGCATCGGCCGCAGTTCGTCGGGGCCGATGCGCTGGCCGATCTGGCCGCGGACGCTGAGCTCGGGGCGGTGGTCGAGGAAGGCGGTGACGACCCCGTTGTAGAAGTCCCCGATGGTCGGCGGACCCGCGGACGGATCGGCGAGCGGCGACTCCGGGGTCTCGATGGCCATGAGGACGTCCCGTACGTACGCGCGGGTCAGCCCGGAGAGGGACACCGTCAGCTCGCTGCGCACGCCGCCGGGCAGGCAGCAGGGGTAGTCGGGGGTGACGGCGGCGATCCGCGGCCGTCCGCCCACGGCGACGAGCATGTTGCAGGCCAGGCCCATGTGGAACATCTCGTCGGTGACGATGCCGCGGATCAGGCGGGCGACGGTCGCGGACCGGTCCCGTACCGACCACCAGGCGCAGAGGTACGGCGGGATGGTGGCGAGTTCCAGTTCCACGGCCACCTGCAGCGCCCGGTGCAGCCAGTCGGTGCCGCGGGAGGGTGCGGGGACGGCCAGCAGCCGGGCCACCATGCCGTGCGCGGCCGCCGCGGCGAAGGCGGGGGCGACCGCAGGTGCCGCCGCTGCGGCGGTCTGGACGGTCACCGGCAGCGCCGGTGCGAGCGGGGCCGCGCTGGCGGCGGTGCCGAGGACGGCGGGGCTGACGGCGGCCGCCGCGGCCGACTTGACGAAGCCCCGGCGGTCGAGTGCGGGCGGCGAGGTCACGGCGGTCCCGTGCCCGTTGTCCTGGTCGTCCACCGGTTCCGTCACCCAGGTCTCCGTCCCCGAGAAGAATGGCGCGCGGGACACGGCACTGGACGGACCCGCGAGGCTGGCGAAGCTACCAGCCGGGCCCCGGCGCCCCTGGCCCGCGACGCCGCGCGCGCCGTGCCGTCCGCCCGAGCGGCCCAACGGGCCCCGGACACCGCCCGCCGGCGCGAACCGCCACCCGCCTGACCTCGGTGCGCGAGGCGCTGCCCGGGGTGCGGGGGCTGATCTCCCGGGCCCGGGAGGAGGGCGTGGACGTCATCCACGGCAACGACAACTTCGGCCGCCGGCCCGCACACCGGCCTCGTGGAGCCGGTACGCCCTGACGCGGACTCGCTGTTCGTCGTGAAGGCCCGGCACTCGGTCCGGGGCAGCCGGGCGTGGGCCGCCTGGTGCTGTGCGGGCAGGTCACCGAGCAGTGCGTGCTCGGCTCGGCGCTGGACGCGCACATCCGCAACGTGCCCACCGCCGTCGCACCGGACGCCGCGCTGCGCGGCTGAGGCGGGCTGCCGGGCCGTCACCTCCCTTACCCGTATGGAAACGCGCATTCGGGGCATCCGGACGTCAGGAGGTGCTGACGATGGTCCCCCTGCCGGCCGGCCCCGAGGACGACGCGCAGAGCGAGGCCGGACGGCTGCGCGCGGAGAACGAGCAGCTGCGTCGCGCGCTGGGCAGCCGGTCGGTCATCGACCAGGCCGTCGGCATGGTGATGGCGCTGACGCCCTGCCCCGGGGACGTGGCCTGGGCGGTCCTCGTCCGGGCCTCCCAGTACGGCAACGTCAAGCTCCGTGACGTCGCGGCCGCGCTCGTGGCGAGCGCCGGGGGCCGGCCCCTGCCGGCGGACGTCCACCGCGCCCTCCTGCGGGCCCGGAGTCCCCGGTCAGCTCGGCCGCCCCGGCCTCCTCGGCCTCCTCGACCGCCTCGCGGAGGCGGTGGCAGGTGCGGCTGATCAGCCGGGAGACGTGCATCTGGGACAGACCCAGCTGGTCGGCTATCTGGGTCTGCGTCATGTCGCGGAAGAACCGCAGGTAGAGGATCTGCCGCTCGCGCGGCGGGAGTTCACGCAGCCGCGGTGCGACGGCCACCCGGTCCACGACGAAGTCCAGGCAGGGGTCCTCGGACCCCAGGGTGTCGAGGAAGGTGCGGCCCTCCGCGCCGGGGGTGGCCGAGTCCAGGGAGGCGGGGGCGAAGCTGTCGAGGGCCTCCATGGCCGCCAGCACGTCCTCCTCGCTCATCCGGGCGTGCGCGGCGATCTCGGCGACGGTGGGGGTGCGGCCCTTCGTCCCGACGAGTTCGTGGCGGACGGTACGGACCCGGCTGCGCAGTTCCTGCACCCTGCGGGGGACGTGGACACCCCACATGTGGTCGCGGAAGTGGCGTTTCACCTCGCCGACGATGGTGGGGACGGCGAAGCTCTCGAAGGCGCTGCCGCGTGCGGGGTCGTAGCGCCGTACGGCCTTCACCAGGCCCAGCGCGGCGACCTGCCGCAGGTCCTCGGCGGACTCGCCGCGGTGCCGGAAGCGGCGGGCGAGCCGTTCGGACATGGGGATCCAGGCGATGACGACCTGCTCGCGCAGGGCGTCCTTCTCCGGGCCGTCGGGGAGGGCCGCGATCCGCCGCAGGGCCTCGGCGGTGTCCGGGGTGTCGTCGTGCGGACGCGGCCGGGCACCCGGGGACGGGTGCGCCGGCGGGCACGGATGCGGTTGCCCGGTACGGGGCTCTCGAACGGCCATGGCTGGTCCTGCGCCTTCCTGCGGGGAACGGGAGCCGCGCCGCGCAGGGCGTGCCGTGCGGAAGGGCACGCTCCGCGCCCGGGGTCCCTGCCGGGACGCCCCGCGCGTGCGTGCCTCCCTTCCGAAGCACGGGGATCGCCTGCCCGGAGCGGCGGCACGCAAACCCCGCCCCGTCGCACGGGGATGAGTGCCCGTCAGATCGCGGTGAACCGCGGTACCGCCGGCGGCCGTCGGCGGCGGGGCGGGGCCAGCGCCCGGGACCCGGTCGGGGCGGGAACCACGGTCACGCTCCCGCCGAGGAGCGGGGACGCGCGATCATCAGCACGGCGACGGTCGCCCGCAGCAGCTTGAACAGCCCCGTGGCCGTGCCCGGCCGGGCCACGGCGCGACCGGGTGCCCGTCCGTCCGCGAGCCCTCCACGCGGGTCCCCGGCACCGGCGCAGGCGGGCCGGGCGGGCACCGCGAAGCCGTTCCGCCATCCGGGAACGGGTCGCACGTCAGCCGCAGGACACCCGCTGGTCGCGCTGACAGGGCATGAAGGGGCGACAACGCCTGCGGACAGGCGCACGACGCGCGGGGGCGACCGGACATGGGCATCACCACCACGACGACTCCACACCTCCTGAGCGGCGCCACACTGCGCCGGATCGCCTGCCTGGCCCCGATCGTGCTCGTCGGGTGGTGGGTGGCCCGGCACTGGCAGCTGATCGCCGACGGGGGCCGCGGCCTGCTCGGCGCCGACCGGGGCTGGCTGCTGGCCGCCGTCGCGGCGACCGGGCTGGCCTGGGTGGCGGTGTCGTTCATGCGGCAGGGCACGGTCCTGGAACGGCTGCCCGCGGGACGGCTGCTGGCCACGCAGTTCGCCGCGGGCACCGCGAACCACCTGCTGCCCGCGGGCATCGGGGCGAGCGCGGTCAACCTCCGCTTCATGCGGGCGTGCGGGCTGCCGCCCGCCCGGTCGGCGGCGGCCATCGCGCTGTACTTCCTGGCCGAGTGCGTGGGCCGCGGGACGCTGCTGGTGGTGCTGTTCGCCGTGTTCCCGCACGCGCTGCGGCTCGACGGGCTGCTGCCCGACGGCATCTCCGTACCGGTCGGCCCGACGGCGGGGGTGGCGGCCGGGATCTGCGCGGTCGTCACGGTCGTGCTGGTCGCCGCGCCGCGGCTGCGGCAGGTGGTGCGCACGTTCCTGACCACGGCGTTCACCGACGCGCGGACGCTGCACGCCCGGCCGTCGAGGGCCCTCGCGCTGTGGGGCGGCTCGCTGGCCTTCCCCGCCCTGCAGGCCGCCGGCCTCGTCGCGGTCACGATGGCGCTGGGCGTCCCGGTGCCGTTCGCGCACGTCGCCCTCGCCTACCTCGTCGCCAGCGTCGCGGCGGCGGCGCTGCCCACACCCGGCGGTGTCGGCTCCGTCGACGCGGCCCTCGTGGTGGCCCTCGTCGCCACGGGCGCCTCCCTCGCGGCGGCCACCTCGGCCGTCCTCGGCTACCGCATCGTGACGGTCTGGCTCCCCCTGGTCCCCGGGGCGCTCGTCCTGGGCGCGCTGGTGCGCCGGAAGGTCGTCTGACCCGCGCACCCGGCGCGGTACGCGCCTGAGCCCGGGGCGCCCCCGCCGGCGAAAACCCCGTGGTCGCACCCCGGCGGCGCGTGCCACGCTGGCCGCGGGAAACGGGGCGCGGGAGGGCGGAACGCTGGAGCTGCACGAGTACGCGGAGCGGGACGCGACCGGCCTGCGGGAGCTGATCCGCGCCGGGGAGGTCACCGCCGGCGAGGTGGAGACCGTCGCGCGCAGGGCGCTGGAGGCGGCGGGGGCGGAGCTCAACGCGCTGACGCTGCCGCTGTTCGACCCCGCTCCCGCGTACCGGGCGGACGGGCCGTTCGGGGGTGTGCCCTTCGTGGTCAAGGACGGCGGGCCGTTCGTGCGGGGCGTGCCGTTCACCCTCGGCAGCCGAGCGCTGCGGGGTGCCGTCGCGGACGCCGACCACGATCTGATGGCCCGGTTCCGGGAGGCCGGCCTGGTGGCGCTCGGCCAGAGCACCGCGCCGGAGTTCGGCCTGAGCTTCGCCACGGAACCCGTCAGGTACGGACCGACGCGCAACCCCTGGGACCCGGCGCGCGGGGTGGGCGGGTCGAGCGGTGGCTCGGCCGCGCTGGTCGCCGCGGGGGCGGTGCCGCTGGCGCACGCCAACGACGCGGGCGGTTCGATCCGCATCCCGGCGTCCTGCTGCGGGCTGGTCGGGCTCAAGCCGAGCCGGGGGCGCACCCCGTGCGGGCCGCTCGCGGGCGAGGCGGCGTTCGGGCTGCAGGTGGAGTTCGCCGTGACCAGGACGGTACGGGACGCGGCCGCGCTGCTCGACGCCGTGGGCGGGCCCTCGTACGGCGACAAGTACCCGCTCCCGGCGCCCCCGGTGCCGTACGCGCGGGCCGTGCGCACCGACCCGGGGCGGCTGCGGATCGCCCTGACCACCGCCGCGTGGACGGGCACACCGGTGGACCCGCAGGTCGCCGCGGTCACCGTCGACGCGGGCAAGGTGCTCGAATGGATCGGTCACCGGGTCACCGAGGACGCACCGCGCCTGGACGCGGACGACCTCGTGGAGGCCACCGCGCTGGGCGCGTTCGCCAGTGGCGGCGCGCTGCTGCGGGCGGCGCCGCGCATGGACCGCTCGCTGCTGGAGGCGGTGTCGCGGGCGGTGCTCGCCGAGACCGAGGCGTGCACCGCGCTCGGGCTGATGGCGGCGATCGACGCACAGCACCGCGTGACCCGCGCGGCGGGCCGCTTCTTCACCGCGTACGACCTGCTCGTCACGCCGACGCTCGGCGCGCTCCCCGCGCCGCACGGCACCCTCGGCCACGACGACCCCCGGCACACGGTGCGCTCCTGGCTGCGCGAGCTGTTCGCGTACGGGCCGTTCACGGCCGCCTTCAACGTCTCGGGGCATCCGGCGGTCAGCCTGCCGCTCGGCCAGAGCCGCGAGGGACTGCCGGTGGGGGTGCAACTGGTCGCCGCCCAGGGCCGCGAGGACCTGCTGCTGGGTGTGGCCGCGCAGCTGGAGCAGGCCGTCCCGTGGCGGGACCGCAGGCCGCCGCTGCTGGTGGGCTGAGCCCCGTCGACGGCACCGGCCCGGCCCGGGCGGCCGGCGCTCAGCTGCTGCTGGGGCTGGTGCCGGTGCCGTTGGTGGGCGGGAACGCGTAGACGTGGTCCGGGGTGACGATCTTGGTGATCGCCTCGGCGAAGAGGCTGCTGGGCTCGTTGCCGCCGACGGCGGTGTCGGTGTTGAGCAGCACGACCATGGTCGCCTTGGCGTCCGGCAGGTACACGGCGGTGCTCTGGTAGCCGGGCAGCGAGCCGTTGTGCCCGATCCAGCCGTGGTTGTCGAAGAGGCCGAGGCCGTAGCGGATGCCCGGGTACGGGGTGGGGAGGAAGGCCGTGCGCTGCGCCTGGGTCGCCTTGCCGAGCAGGGTGCCGTCGGCCACGATGCGGGCCCAGGCCCGCAGGTCCTGCTGGTCGGAGATCATGGCGCCGGCGGCCCAGGCCCAGGAGGGGTTCCAGTCGGTGGCGTCGGCCTCCTTGCCGTCCTTGGTCTGCCGCGTGTAGCCGCGGGCGTGCGGGTTCGGGAAGGCGCGTCCGGCGGGGAAGACGGTGTGCTTCAGCTTGGCCGGACCGAGCACGGTGCGCTGCAGGTAGTCGCCGAACGGCAGGCCGCTCGCCTTCTCGATCACCAGGCCCAGCAGGACGGTGTTGGTGTTGCAGTACTGGAAGCGGGCGCCCGGACCGGACGGCGAGGGGTGCTGGAAGGCGTAGGCGAGCAGCTCGGCGGGGACGAACTCCCGGTGGGGGTCGGCCTTGAGGGCCTTCTGGAAGTTCGGGTCGTCGGTGTAGTTGTAGAGCCCGCTGCGCATCTCGGCGAGCTGCCGCAGGGTGATGCGGTCACCGCCGGGCACGCCGTCCACGTACCGGGCGACGGGGTCGTCGAGCCCGGCCTTCTTCTGGTCGACCAGGGTCAGCAGGGCCGTCACGGTGAAGGTCTTGGTCTCGCTCCCGATCCGCATGTAGAGGTCGGGCGACATCCGCGCCTTCGACTTCTTGTCGGCCATGCCGAGCGCACGTACCCAGGAGCCCTTGCCCGGGGCCCACAACCCGACGCTCACGCCGGGCACTCCGGTCCTCTTCAGGGTGTCCTTCAGCGCACCGTCGAGCTTCCCGACGACGTCGCCGGAGAGCGCCGGGAAGTTCCCGCCGGCACCCGGCGAGCCGCTGGGCGAGGCCTGCGCGGGGGAGGCGGAGGCCGGAGGGGCGGAGGCGGGGCCCGCCGTCCGGTTCTGCTCCTCGGCCCGCGCGAGCGGCGAGGCCGGGGCGGACGTCGCCGTCCTGGTGCCCTCGGGGGAGCGGGCGGTGTCCGCGGGACCGCCGCACGCCAGGGCCGTGGGGAGCGCGGCGGCGGCGAGGGCCGTCGCGACGGCCCTCCGCACGGTGCTGCGGAGCCCGGACGGACGGGCGCACGGGTGCGTCATGTCTGTGCCTTTCGGCCGTGGGGGACGGGCGGGGCGAGGGCACGCCCTCGCGAACGTAAGCCGACCGCCGCGGTGCGGCGACCGGACGGCGGGTGCCGCGCGGCCGGGCGGGTGACGCCCGGCGCGGGGGCGGGTCTTGACGGTGCGTCGGCTCATTGGTTGAGTGGCTCATCCACTGACCCATGGAGGAGTGATGGAAGCGCTGCCGCGCACGTCGATCGTGGACGTCCTGGAGGACCGCATCCGCGAGGAGATCCTCACCGGCCGCCGCCCCGCGGGCAGCCTGCTGCCGCCCGAACGCACGCTGGCCGAGGGGTACGGCGTCACCCGCACCACCCTCAAGCACGCCTTCGGGCGGCTGGTGCAGGCCGGGTTGCTGGAGACGCGGCACGGCGTCGGGACCCGGGTCCGGGACTACGAACGCCTCGGCGGTGCCGATCTGCTGCCCATGCTCGTCCGGCACGACGCGCGCTGGCTCTCCGAGATCTTCGAGGTGCGGCGCGGGGTGGGCGCCCTGATCGCCGGCGCCGCGGCGACCCGGGCGAACGGCGCCGCACGCACCCGGCTGCGGGAGCTGGTGGAGGCCGTACGCACGGCCGGGGACCCGGACGCCGTGCAGCTGGCGGACGCCGAGGTGCACCGGGCGCTGGCCCGCGCCACCGGCAACCGTGTCTACGTCCTCCTCACCAACACCCTGTTCAACGCCTATCTTCCGATGCGCCGGCACCTCGCGGGCCCCTTCCAGGACGCGGAGGAGGCGTACGGGCGGCTGGCGCCGGTGGTCGCCGCGGTGGAGGAGGGCGACTCCGCGGCCGCCCGCGCGGCGGCGGAGGCGTACCTGACGGCGACCGAGGCGATCATGCGCGAGGGGCTGAGGTCCCGGTGAGCGCGGCACGGGGGACGGTCTTCGCGGAGACCATGACGGGCACCGTACGGCTGCGCGGCGAGGACCGGGACCGGCCGGTACGGCTGGAGCTGACGGCACGCAGCGACGAACTGCTGCTGCCCCACCGCACGACCACGGCCCGCGTCACCGGACGGCTGCGCGTCGCGGACCGCGCCGACACCGCCGTCACCGGCACGCTGGAGGTCTCGCCGCTGGCCCGGCGGCGCATCCACTACCGGCTGGAGTGCGAACTCGACGGTGAGGGCTGCCTCCTGGAGGGCTGGAAGTCCGTCACCCCGCGGCGGCCGCTGGCCTCGACGACCACTCTGCCCTTCACCCTCACCACCGGGGACGGCCCGGAGCCGGCCGGCACGGGCACCCTGCGCTTCCGGACGGCGACCTCGCTCCTGCCGTTCCTGGCGAGCTTCCGCTTCCCGCGCCGGGACGACCCCCGGGCGCAGTGGGCACCTCGCTGGGACGGCGCCGCGGGCCGCACCGAGGTCTGGTACACCACGGCCACCGACCCGGCGACGGGCACCGGACTGTGGCTCCACCACGAACTCGTCGCCCCCGCCGACGGCTCCCCCGCCTTCGTCCACGGCTGGGCCGCCGTCTTCCCCCCGGACGGCAAGGGCCCCGTGGAGCACGCCCGCTTCGGCCCGCTGCCCTGGGATCCCGCGACGGACGCCGAGGGCTTCACGGCCGAGGGCGTCGAGGCCGTCCCGGGCCGGCTGCGGGGCGCGGCGGGCGAGCTCTCCTGGGACCTCACCGAGGACGCCGGCGCCGAGCGGCCGCTGTACACCTTCCCGCGCTGGTCGTGGCGGCACCCGCTGCTGCCCGCCGCGCAGATCGTGCCGTCGCCCCGCGCCCGGTACACGGGCACCGTCCGCCACGGCACGTCCGGACTCGCCCTGCACGCCGCTCCGGGGGCCTCGGCCCGCATCTACGGCCACGGCAACGCCCGGCGCTGGGCCTGGCTGCACGCCGACCTCGGCGACGGGGACGTGCTGGAGGTCGTCGCCGCGGTCTCCACCCGACCGGGCCTGGACCGGCTGCCGCCGCTGGTGTTCCTGCGGCTGCGCAGGGACGGGCGCGACTGGCCGCGCGGCGGTCTGCGTCCGGCCCTGGGGCGCGCCGGCCTCGGCCGCTTCACCGCCGACATTGGCCTGCCGCGCTGGACGGTGACCGGCCGCGCGGGCGGGCGGCGGATCACCGTACGGGTCGACCAGCCGCCGGAGCGCACCCTCGCCCTCGACTACGCCGACCCCGACGGCTCCCCCGCCGTGTGCCGCAACAGCGAGACCGCCGACGCCCACGTCCTGCTCGAGCGCCGGGGCCGCGGCGGCTGGCGCACGGAGGCGCAGTGGACGCTCGCCGGCACCGCCCACGCCGAAGTGGGCGACCGGTGAGCGTCGCCGTCCGCGGCCTGGTCGCCGCGCTGCTCGCCGACGCCGATGACGGCGGCTGGCCCGCGGGCGTCCCGCACAGGCTGGACGGTCTGCTGGCGGCGATGCCCGCGCGGACCCGGCACGGCTTCCGCGCCGCGGCGGCCGCGGTGGACGCCTACGCGGCGGCGCGCACCGGACGGCGGCTGGACCGGCTGGGCCCGGGGGAGCGGGAACGGGTGCTGGCGGGACTGGCCGCACGGCCCGCGCTGCTGCCCCTGCTCGACGTGGTGAAGGTGCCGGTGCTGCTGGCGGCCGGCACCGAGCGGCTGCTGGCGGGGCCGCCCCGCGCCGCGGCGCCGGCGGCCCCGCAGGACCCGCCGCTGGACTGCGTGCCCGCCCGCGAGTGGCCGGACCGCTCGCGCGCGGACGCCGTCGTCGTCGGCTCGGGCGCCGGCGGGGCGATGGCGGCGCGCACCCTGGCCCGGGCGGGTCTGCGGGTGGTCGTCCTGGAGGAGGGCCGGTGGCACACCACGGCGGAGTTCGGACGGCGCGCCCCGCTCGACCGGTTCGCCGAGCTGTACCGGGACGGCGGCGCCACCGTCGCCCTCGGCAACCCCCCGCTGATCGTGCCGACCGGGCGCGCCGTCGGTGGCACGACGGTCGTCAACTCCGGCACCTGCTACCGCACTCCGCACCGCGTGCTGGCCCGGTGGCGCGAGGAGCACGGGCTCGGTGACCTCGCGGACCCGGTGGCCTTCGGCGCGTACCTGGACGAGGTGGAGCGCACCCTGCGCGTGGCCCCCCAGCCGCGGGACGTACTGGGGCGCAACGGCACCCTCGCCCTGCTCGGCGCGGACGGACTCGGCTGGCGGGCCGCGCCCCTGCGGCGCAACGCCCCCGGGTGCCGGGGCTCGTGCCAGTGCGTGGTGGGCTGCCCGTCCGGGGCGAAGCAGAGCGTCCAGCTGTCGGTGCTGCCGCAGGCGTGCGCGGCCGGGGCCCGGATCGTCACCGGGGCCCATGTGCGGCGGGTGCTGACCGAGCCCGACCGGCCCGGCGGCCCGCGCGCCTGCGGGGTGGCGGTACGGCGGCCGGACGGCAGCGAACTGGAGATCCTCGCCCCGCTGGTCGTGGTGGCCGCGGGCGCGCTGCGCACTCCCCCGCTGCTGCGCCGCTCCGGCCTCGGCGGGCACCCGCGGACCGGCCGCAACCTGGCCGTGCACCCCGCCACGAGCGTCGCCGGGCGGTTCGCCGAGCCGGTCGCGGACGGCGGGCCGGCCGTGCTGCAGAGCGTCGGCGTGGAGGAGCTGCACGGGGACGGCATCCTCGTCGAGGCGACCGCCCCGCCGCCCGGCATGGGCTCGTTCGTGCTGCCGGGCGTCGGCCGGGAACTGCGCGCGGAACTGGAGGACTCCGGACGGCTGGCCACCTTCGGCGCGATGATCGCGGACCGGCCCGGCGGACGCGTCCTCGGCCGCGAGGGCGCCCTGCTCCGCTACGACCTCGACCCCCGCGACGGCCGCCGGCTGCTGCGCGCCGTCCGCGCGATGGGCGATCTGCTCTTCGCCTCCGGGGCCGAGGAGGTCCTCACCGGAGTCCCCGCCGCGCCGCGGGCGCGTACGCCGAGGGAGTTCGCGGCCGCCCTGGAGGGAGTGACGGCACGGCAGCTGCACCTGTCGGCCTTCCACCCCACGGGGACGGTCGCGCTGGGCGCGGACCCGCAGGTGGCGCCCGCCGATCCCGCGGGCCGGCTGCGCGGCGTGCACGGGGTGCTGATCGCCGACGCCTCGGCGCTGCCCAGCTGCCCCGAGGTGAACCCGCAGCTCAGCATCATGGCCCTGGCCCTGGCCGTCGGCGAGGGCGCGGTGCGGGCGGCCGGCTGAGGGGTCAGCCGAAGCGCAGCACCGCGCAGGTCGTCGTGCCGTGGGCGTAGAGCTTCCCGTCGGCCGCGCCGGTCACCCGGGCCTCGGCGGTGGCCGTCGTCCGGCCGACGTGGAGCGCCACGCCCTCGCAGCGCAGCGCGGACGTGCCGGGGAGCACCGGCCGGATCAGGTGCACCCCCAGCTGCACGGTGGTGTAGGTGGATCCGGCCGGGAGGCGGCTCATCACGGCCGAGCCGAGCGCGGAGTCCAGCAGGGTGGCCAGGAAGCCGCCGTGCACCGTGCCCATCGGATTGAGCAGGTGGTCACCGGGATCGCCCTCGAAGACCGCGCGCCCGTCGCCGACCTCGACGAAGCGGAAGCCCAGGGTGCTCATGATCGAGGACTCTGGGAAGCGGCCGTCGATCGCGCCCTGCAGGACCTCGCGCCCGGTCAGCGCCAGGAGTTCCGGGGTGGGCTCGGGGCGCGGCTCCCAGGTGTGGGTGCGCGAGCGGGTGGCGGTGGCGGTGCCGTACGTCGTCATGGCACCGACGCTAGGCCTCGGACCGGGTCGCCGGGAGTGGCGCATCCGGCAGCTTGGATACCGTTCCCGACACCATGGGTGCGACGTGGTGCAGGTCGAAGGCAGGCGATTCGGACCGGATACGCGGCAGGGAGCGGAAGTTGTGGCGCGGCGGCGGGCAGCTCGTCGCCCACTCCAGGGAGCGGCCCCAGCCCCACGGGTCGTCCGTCCCGACCGGCTCGCCGTACTTCGCCGTCTTCCACACGTTGTAGAGGAACGGCAGGAACGACAAGCCCAGCAGGAAGGAGCTGATCGTCGAGACGGTGTTGAGCGTGGTGAAGCCGTCGGCGGCCAGGTAGTCGGGGACGCGCCGCAGCATGCCCTGCGTGCCCAGCCAGTGCTGGACGAGGAAGGTGCCGTGGAAGCCGGTGAAGAGCGTCCAAAAGGTGATCTTGCCCAGGCGCTCGTCGAGCATCTTGCCGGTGAACTTCGGCCACCAGAAGTGCAGCCCGGAGAACATGGCGAAGACGACGGTGCCGAAGACGACGTAGTGGAAGTGCGCCACCACGAAGTAGGTGTCGGAGACCTGGAAGTCCAGCGGCGCGGACGCCATGATCACCCCGGTGAGGCCGCCGAAGACGAAGGTCACGAGGAAGCCGGTCGCCCAGAGCATCGGCGTCTCGAAGCTCAGCGAGCCCTTCCACATCGTGCCGATCCAGTTGAAGACCTTCACCCCGGTCGGCACCGCGATGAGCAGCGTCATGAAGGAGAAGAAGGGCAGCAGCACACCGCCGGTGACGTACATGTGGTGCGCCCACACCGTCGCCGACAGCCCGGCGATGGAGATCGTCGCCGCGATCAGGCCGGTGTAGCCGAACATCGGCTTGCGCGAGAAGACCGGTATGACCTCGCTCACTATCCCGAAGAACGGCAGCGCGATGATGTAGACCTCGGGGTGGCCGAAGAACCAGAACAGGTGCTGCCACAGCAGGGCGCCGCCGTTCGCCGGGTCGAAGATGTGCGCCCCGAACTTCCGGTCCAGCTCCAGCGCGAGGAGCGCCGCGGCCAGCACCGGGAAGGCCATCAGCACCAGCACCCCGGTGAGCAGCACGTTCCAGGTGAAGATCGGCATCCGGAACATCGTCATGCCCGGGGCCCGCATGCAGACGATCGTGGTGATGAGGTTGACCGCGCCGAGGATGGTCCCGAAGCCGGACAGCGCCAGCCCCATGATCCACAGGTCGCCGCCCGCACCCGGCGAGTGCACGGCGCTCGACAGCGGCGCGTAGGCGAACCAGCCGAAGTCCGCCGCGCCCTGCGGGGTGAGGAAGCCACCCACCGCGATCAGCGAGCCGAAGAGGTAGAGCCAGTACGCGAGCATGTTGAGCCGGGGGAACGCGACGTCCGGGGCGCCGATCTGCAGCGGCATGATCCAGTTCGCGAAACCGGAGAACAGCGGCGTCGCGAACATCAGCAGCATCACGGTGCCGTGCATCGTGAACAGCTGGTTGAACTGCTCGTTCGACATCACCTGCAGCCCGGGGCGGGCGAGCTCGGCGCGCATCAGCAGGGCCATCACGCCGCCCCCGCAGAAGAAGGCGAACGCCGTACCGAGGTAGAGCGTGCCGATCGCCTTGTGGTCGGTCGTGGTCAGCCATCGCACGGCGGACGCCGTGCGCCGGGGGAACGTGAGCCTCATGCCCGTTAGGTGTCCGGGCCCGCATGGGGCGTCACGCGGAAAACGTCACAGCGGCGAAGTGTGATGATCGGTGTCATGGCGGACACCAAGCGGTCATGAGCACGGACGAGACGCGGTCACAGGCGTTCGCCGCTGCCTACCGCGAGCACTACTGGGCGGTCAGCCGCTACGTCGCCCGGCGGACGGCGGGGTGGGCGGCGTACGACGAGGTGGAGGAAGTGGTGGCGGAGGTCTTCGCCGTCGCTTGGCGGCGTCGTACCGAGGAGGTCTCGTACACGCTGCCCTGGCTGTACGGCGTCGCCCGCAACTGCCTGGCGAACAGCATGCGCGGGCAGGGGCGGCGGCGCAGGCTGCTGGACCGGATCGGGAACCACGAGACGGCGCACGGCGCGCACCTCGTGCCGAGCCCCGGCGACGACGCACCCGGCACCTGGGTGCACGAGGCGCTGGGCCGGCTCGCGGCGGCCGACCAGGAGGTGCTGCGGCTGACCGCCTGGGAGGAGCTGGACGTCGCGGAGCTGGCGGTGTCCCTCGGCTGTGGGCGCTCCGCGGCCGCCATGCGCCTGCACCGGGCGCGCCGCAGGCTGCGCGAGCAGATCGACCGCATGGGGATGACCGTCACCCAGGAGGGGCCATGACCGAGCTGGAACCCGAGCTGGAGCTGCTGCGCCGGGCCGATCCCGTGCCGGCCGGGGATCCGCGCTGGCGCGACCGCCCCCTGGACGCGCGCGCCGAACGGGGACTGCGGCGGTTGCTGGACTCCGCGGCGGTGCCCGCACCCGCCGCCCGCCGGACCGTCCGGCGGATCGGCGGACTCGCCACCGGCCTGGCCGCCGTCGCCGCGACCGTGGTGGCCGTCCTGGTCGTCGTGCTCTCCGGGGCCGGCACGACCCCGGCGGTCGCCGCCCCCGTGGCGCTGCGTCCGCTGGCCGGGTCGCGGGAGGTCCTGCTGGCCGACGTGGCCGGGGCGGCACGGGACGCGGCGACGCGGGGCGGCGGCCCGGGCACCCGCCGCGGGAGCCACGTGATGACGTGGAGCATGGCCATGGAGGCGGGCCCGGGCGCCCGCCCGCCCGTCACCCTGCCCGAGGAGCACCTCACCCGCTGGAACGCCGACGGCAGTGGCACCGAACTGGTCGTCGCCACCGACCCGCGGCACCCAGGGGAGCCGGTGATCAGCGACTCCGGCGGCTCCCCGCACACCGTCGCGGACGGCGAGGTGCTGCACCGCGCCGCGTACCCGCCGGGCACCCTCCCCCCGTACGGCCGCTCGGGGACCGAGCCCCCGGACTCCGCGCAGGAGCTGCGGGCGTACCTGTCCCAGGTGTACGGCTGCGCCTGCGCCGGCACACCGGAACTGGTGGACGCGCTGGCCTCGCTGCTGCAGGACTGGACGCCGGGGCCCGCCGGCGCCGCCGCGGTCGACGAACTCCTCGCGTCCGCCCCGGGCCTGCGACCGGCCGGCGCCGTCACCGACCGGCTGGGCAGGCGGGGCCAGGCCTACGTCCACGACGCCGCCGGGCTGCGCCGCATGCTCGTCCTCGACCCGGCCGACGGACGCGTCCTGGGCATCGAGGAGACGTTCACGCGGGACCAGCCCGAGTACCGGGTGAAGGCGGGCGACGTCATGTCCTACCAGGCCTGGATGGACTGACGCCGACCCGCCGTCTCACGCGAAGCGGCCGCTGCGCACCGGACCGGACGGGGCGGCCCATTCCCGCGGCCCGCCCGGCCAACGGCCCGCCGGCCGGGCCGCGAAGGAGCGGAAGGCCTCGTCCGTGTCGGGCGGGGTCCCGCCGTCGCCCGGGTCCGGGGCCGGCCGGGACCTGCACAACGGGCCGGCCCGGACGGCCCTCGCCCACAAGCCGCACACCGCGCGCCCGGCGCTCCCTCCTCCCGCGCCACCGGGGGCGGGGGACGCAGGTCTCGCGCGCCCCCCGCCCCCCGGGGTCAGCGCGCGGCCGGGACCCCGAGGCGGGCCGCGGACGTGCCCAGGCCGGTCGGGCCGGTGGGCAGGCGGACTCCCCCCACCGGGCGGCGCAGTTCCGCCTCGTCGTAGCGGTGGCAGCCGCGGTGCCAGGCCAGGATGCCCGCGAGCCAGTTCTGCAGCTCGCGCACGTAGCCGTCCAGCACCGCCCGCGCGTCCGCGTCGAGGGCGAAGTCGTCGTACAGGACGGGAAGTTCGTTCGCCGCGACGTGCTGGAACTGCCGCATCCGCCCGCTCATCAGGTCGTGGACGACGGCGAGCGAGGCCGGCTCGTCGCAGTCGAAGAAGTTCCGAACGACCAGCAGGGCGTTGTGGATCTCGCCCTCGTACTCGATCTCCTTCCGGTAGGAGAAGACGTCGTTCATCAGACAGGCGTAGTCGGCGGCGGAGTTCTCCAGCGACCGCATCGGCCCGCTGCGGTAGACCTCCTCGGGCACCTGCCGGCCGTGGCCCAGCCGGCACAGGCTCATCGTCAGGTCGGAACCGAAGGTGTGGCGGCGCATCTCCAGGTAGTCGACGGGGTCGGGGATGCGGTTCTGCGCCTGGTTGGCGAGTTCCCACAGCCAACTGGCGGTCATGTTCTCCACGGCGGTGCGGAAGCGGCGTCGCGCCTGCGGTTCCATCGGCCCGGCCGTCCGCGTCCACAGGTCGGACAGGCTCCGTTCCAGGGCGGTCGCCGGGACCGGCGCGGCGGAGCCGTCGACCGGCATGCAGGCCGACAGGCGCTCGTTGGCCGCGCGGGCGCCGGCCAGGTCGCGGGTGCGGCCGTACACGGCGGGGAACCAGTCGTCGGCGTAGGTGCCCCAGGTGAGCCAGCCCGAGGTGAGGTCCAGCCCCTCGGGCGTCGCGTCGGGGTGGATGCCGGCGGCGCACAGCGGGAAGTCGAAGGCGAGCAGCTTGCGCTCGTCCCACAGGTGGGAGTGCGGGACCCCGGGCTGCGGCAGCAGCAGGCCCATCCGGTGGGCCCAGTCGACGACATGGCGCCGGGCGGTGTCCAGGTGCGGGCTGAGCGTGGCCCGGTAGGGCATGAGGAAGTCGGGCAGCGGGGTCGGCCCGACCGGCCGCGGCACGTGCAGGAAGCCGCGGACGCGGGCCGCCTCGGCGCGGCCGGTGGTCCGCACGGTGCCCGCGGACACCCCGAGCCCGCCGGGCAGCGCGAACGGCGACCATCCGGTGTCCGCGCCGCCGCCCGACCCACCGCCGTTCATGTAGCGGCTGGAGCGCATGTGCCACTCGTGGCCGCCGGACTGCCAGTCCTGCAGGCCCTTGGCGTACGCCAGCACGCGCGCGCACTGCTCCGGGTCGAGCGCGTGCTCGGCGAAGAGCGGCGGCAGCTCGGTGAGCGCGGTGTTCTCGAACTGCTGCAGCCGGGAGGTGAGCAGGTCGTTGACCGACTCCGCGGCCTCCTGCGTCGTGCAGCCGAGGAAGGTCTCCAGGACCAGCACGCCGTTGCTGAGCTCGCCCTCCTCCTCGGTCTCGCGCTGGTACGAGAAGAGGTCGTTGCGCAGGTGCACCGCGTCGGAGAAGGCGTCCCGCAGCACGAGCAGCGGCCGCGCCCCGGCGACGGCGGCCGGCACCTCGGCCCCGGCGGCGTACTCCACCAGTCCCGCCGACCAGGGCGCGCCGCCGACCTTGCGGCGCATCTCGATGTACTCCACCGGGTTGGGCACCCGGCCCGCGTTGATGTTGGACAGCTCCCACAGGGATTCGTTGAGCAGGTGCTCCGTGCTCTCCGCGAAGCGCCCGCGCCACTCCATCGACATCGCGGGCACCGTGCGCGTCCACAGGTCGGCCAGGCCCGCCTCCACCGGGTTCCGCGGCTCGGGCATGCCCTGCGCCAGGTCCATCGGCATGAAGGCCGGCAACCGGTCCAGGTACGCCTTGCCGCCCTCGCGGTCCTGCGTGCGCTTGAACGCCTCCAGGAAGTGGTCGTCGAAGAAGAAGACCCACACGTACCAGTCCGTCACCAGCGAGAGGGCCGGTCCGGAGCAGTCCGGATGCGTGTACGCGCACAGCAACGCGTAGTCGTGCGAGTCGAGGTCGCCGGTGTCCCAGATGCCCGAGCCCTCGAGCATCCCCATCTCCCGCGCCCACCCGCGGGAGTGCTCGCGGGCCTCCTCCACATGGGGGTTGAGTCGCGCGGGGTGCGGCAGGTAGAAGTCGGGCAGTTCAAATGGCTGCGTCACTCGTTCAGCGCTACCCGGCGCCTCGGGCGCTATCCGGCATCGCGGGCAACCCCTACGAACGGGTGAAAACTCCCCCGGAAACAGCGGGGCCGGCCCGTGCGCCGGGCCGGCCCTCGTCGTCCGCGGACGTCAGACCCGCTTCGGGTGCTCCCCCCAGCTCCTGCACAGCGCCCAGATGACGAAGACATCGATCGCGATGACGATGATCGCCCAGACCGGCGTGTACGGCATCCACGCGAAGTTCACGATGATGTTGAACGCCGCGAGGGCGACACCGGCGACCCGGGCCCAGTCGGGGGCGTTCTGGAGCAGGGCGGCGCCGACCACGATGACCAGCACGCCGAGCACGAGGTGGATCCAGCCCCACGCCGTCAGGTTGAACTTGAAGACGTAGTCGCCGAGCCGGACCCAGACGTCGTCCTGGGCGATGGCCGAGATGCCCTCCAGGATCATCACGACACCGGAGACGAGGAGCAGCACCCCGGCGAAGGTGGTACCGCCCGTCGCCCACCCCGAGTGCCGGCGCTCGGTGACCGGCTGTGTCTGCTGGCTCATGAGATGGCTCCCGTCCCTCGGTGCCCGGGCTCGCTGCCCGGACACTCCACACGGTCCGCCCGCCCGGTGGGTACGGCCATCCGCGCACCGCCGTCCGGGTGACCCGCGGGCGGCAAACCCCGGCAGGCGAGATCATCGGTGCATGGCAACCACACTCCACCTCGCCCAGCAGCCCGAGGCCGATGCCCTGCTCTCCCGCAGTCCGCTGGCGGCCCTGGTCGGCATGCTGCTCGACCAGCAGATCCCCATGGAATGGGCCTTCTCCGGCCCCTGGACCATCGCGCAGCGCATGGGCCGCGACGACCTCGACGCCGGAGAGATCGCGGCCTACGACCCCGAGGCCTTCTCCGGGCTGCTCTCGCAGAAGCCCGCCGTCCACCGCTACCCGGGGTCGATGGCCAAGCGGGTCCAGCAGCTGTGCCAGTACCTCGTGGAGCACTACGAAGGCGACGCCGGGGCGGTCTGGAGCGGGGTCTCCGACGGCCGCGAGCTGCTGACCAGGCTCAACGAACTGCCCGGCTTCGGGAAGCAGAAGGCGCAGATCTTCCTCGCGCTGCTGGGCAAGCAGCTCGGCGTGACGCCCGGGGGGTGGCGCGAGGCGGCGGGCGCCTACGGGGAGCGGGACTCCCACCGGTCGGTGGCCGACATCACCGGCCCGGAGTCGCTGGACAAGGTGCGGGCCTTCAAGCAGGAGCAGAAGCGGGCCGCCAAGGAGGCGAAGGCCGCGAAGGGGTCCTGACCCGACCTGACCCCGTCCCGACCCTAACGACGGCGGCGCTTGGACGTGCCGAAGAGCGACCGCGTGATCTCCCGCCCGATCTGGGTGCCGATGGAGCGGGCCAGCGACTGGAAGACCCCGCTGCCCATCACCTGTTCCACCACCCCCGTCTCCTCCTGCGGCCGCTCCCGGCGCCCGCGGCCCGCGGGACCCGGCGCGGACGGCCGCGCGGGGGCCGGCTCGGGCCGTCCGGCCAGCCGTTCGTACGCCGACTCCCGGTCCACCGCCTGCGCGTAGCGCCCGTACAGCGGTGAGTTCCCGATCGCCGCGTCCATCGCCGCCGGGTCCGCGGGGCCCATCAGCGAACGCGGCGCCCGCAGCCGCACCGCGGCGACCGGGGTGGGGGCGCCGTCCTCGTCGAGGACGGTGACCACGGCCTCGCCGGTGCCGAGCCCGGTGAGCAGTTCCTCCAGGTCGTACGGCGAGGTGGGGAAGGTGCGCACCGTCGCCTTGAGCGCCTTGGCGTCCTCCGGAGTGAAGGCGCGCAGAGCGTGCTGCACCCGGTTGCCCAGCTGCCCGAGCACCTCGGAGGGCACGTCCTTCGGGGTCTGCGTCACGAAGAAGATGCCGACGCCCTTGGAGCGGATCAGCCGCACGGTCTGCGTGATGGCCTCCAGGAAGGCCTTGCTCGCCCCGGAGAAGAGCAGGTGCGCCTCGTCGAAGAAGAACACCAGCTTGGGCCGGTCCAGGTCGCCGACCTCAGGCAGTTCCTCGAAGAGGTCGGCCAGCAGCCACATGAGGAAGGTGGAGAAGAGCTGCGGCCGGTCCTGCACTGCGGGCAGCTCCAGAACGGAGACGACGCCCCGCCCGTCGCCGTCGCTCCGCAGCAGTTCGGCGGTGTCGAACTCCGGCTCGCCGAAGAACGCCCCCGCCCCCTGTGCCTCGAAGGCCGTCAGCGACCGCAGGATCACCCCCGCCGTCGCGGGTGAGACCCCGCCGATCCCCTTAAGCTCCGGCTTGCCCTCGTCGGAGGTGAGGAAGGTGACCACGGCCCGCAGGTCCTTCAGGTCCAGCAGTTCCAGGCCCTTGGTGTCGGCGTAGTGGAAGATCAGGCCGAGCGACTGCTCCTGCGTGGTGTTGAGCCCCAGCACCTTGGACAACAGCACGGGCCCGAAGCTCGTCACCGTGGCCCGCAGCGGGATGCCCCGGCCCATGCCGCCGAGGGCGTAGAACTCGGCGGGGCAGCCGGCCGGGCTCCAGTCCTGCCCCACCTCGGCGGCCCGCCGGGCGACGCGGTCGCCGGGCGCGCCCGGGGCCGAGATGCCGGAGACGTCGCCCTTGACGTCGGCCAGGAAGACCGGCACGCCCTGCGCGGAGAGCTGTTCCGCGACGAGTTGGAGCGTCTTGGTCTTGCCGGTGCCGGTGGCGCCCGCGACGAGGCCGTGCCGGTTGAGCACCGCCAGCGGGACCCGGACGGGGGCCTCGGGCAGTGCCCGCTCCTCCCAGAGCAGGGCGCCGAGTTCGAGGGCCGGACCGGTGAAGGCGTACCCCTCGGCGATGGCCCGGGCGGCGCCGGGTGGGCTCGGCGTGGTCATGGGCTGCTCCGCTGCTCCCGCTATCACCGTATTTGCCCACCATCGCACTCCTGCGCCGTTGCTGCGCCCGTACGCCCTTGCCCGGTAGGCTTTCCGTGTGATCTTCAAGCGCATCGGAAACGGGCGGCCGTACCCCGACCACGGCCGGAAAAGCACCCGTGAATGGGCGGACGTCGCCCCACGTCCGGTACGCCTCGACCAGTTGGTCACCACCAAGGGGCAACTCGACCTGGAGACCCTGCTCGCCGAGGACTCGACGTTCTACGGGGACCTGTTCGCTCACGTCGTGAAGTGGCAGGGCGACCTCTACCTGGAGGACGGCCTCCACCGGGCGGTGCGCGCGGCGCTGCAGCAGCGCCAGGTACTGCACGCCCGCGTGCTGGAGATGGACTGACCTCAGGACCGCTCCGCCGGCCCGTCTGCACCGGGGGACTCCTTCGCCCTTTCGGGTTCAAGTCCCCCTGAATGGCCCCGATTGGTTGATCGTTTAGTAGGCCCGGACGCCCGATCGCACTACGCTGCGCACATGAGCATGCTGACGCCCCCTGGCATGGGCGGAAAGTACCGGGTGACCGGGAACCAGTACCCGCGGATGCGCCGCCCCCGGAGCAGGGTGCGCATCGTGGCGGTCGTCGTGACGACCGTCGCCGTGGTCGGCCTGGCCGGCTGGGGCACGCTCCAACTGGTGGACGTCTTCGGCGGCAAGTCCACGCCGGTGAAACCCGCGGCCGCCAAGGCCGGGAACACCGGCAAGGAGCGCACCTGCAAGACCGCGGCCGCCCCGGGTTCCGCCGGGTCGGCCCCCACCGCCTTCCCGGAACCCGGCGAACTCACGATCAACGTCTACAACGCCACCGCCAAGGGCGGGCTGGCCAAGGACACCGCGGACGAGTTCGCCGCACGGGGCTTCAAGGTGGGCACCTTCGGCAACGCCGACCCCCAGTACGACCGCAAGGTCAAGGAGGCCGCGCTGCTGATCGGCGGCCACGGGCCCAAGGCCGAGGCCGCGATGAAGCTGGTCAGCGCCCAGATCAAGGGCACCAGCACGCTGAAGCCCGCGGCCGCCGGCTCCAAGCGCCCCACCGGCACGGTGGACGTGATGCTCGGCAAGGGCTTCACCAAGCTCTCCGGCGACAAGGCCGTCGAGAAGGCCCTCGCCGCCCTGGCCCGTCCGAGCGCGGCGCCGAGCGCCGGCACCTGCTAGGTACCGCGGTACCGCAGTACGACGGAACCGGCCGCCGGGGCGTCAGGCCCCCGCGGCCGGTTCCGTGTGCGTGGGACGGCGGGCGTCAGCCCGCCGTGCCGTAGAGGCGGTCGCCCGCGTCGCCGAGGCCGGGGACGATGTAGCCCTGCTCGTTGAGGTGGTCGTCGACCGCCGCGGTGACCACGGTGACCGGCTTGCCGGCCAGCGCGCGCTCCATCGCGTCGACGCCCTCCGGGGAGGCGAGCAGCACCACGGCCGTCACGTCGTCGGCGCCCCGCTCGATCAGCAGCTCGATCGCGGCGATCAGCGTGCCGCCGGTGGCCAGCATCGGGTCCAGGACGTACACCTGCCGGCCGGACAGGTCCTCCGGCATGCGGGTGGCGTAGGTCTTGGCCTCCAGGGTCTCCTCGTCGCGGATCATGCCGAGGAAGCCGACCTCCGCGGTCGGCAGGAGACGCACCAGGCCCTCCAGCATCCCGAGGCCGGCCCGCAGGATCGGCACGACCAGCGGACGCGGGTGGGACAGGCGCACGCCCGTGGTGCCGGCGACGGGCGTGCTGATGTCCACCTGCTCGGTGCGCACGTCACGGGTCGCCTCGTAGGCGAGCAGGGTGACCAGCTCGTCGGCCAGCCG
This sequence comes from Streptomyces sp. NPDC058864, assembly GCF_042742985.1. Taxonomy (NCBI): domain Bacteria; kingdom Bacillati; phylum Actinomycetota; class Actinomycetes; order Kitasatosporales; family Streptomycetaceae; genus Streptomyces; species Streptomyces sp. NPDC058864. The sequence goes on from NZ_JBHYMQ010000006.1 coordinate 26,664, forward strand.
ACGGAAGGTCGGCGAGTCGGTGCGCTCGTCGCGCAGGGTGGTGAGTTTGTGCGCCACCAGGGGGTGGTCGACGACGTGGATCCGCATGTCCACGACTCTAACCTTCGGCCTGTGCCCCGGCCTGCCCGGTCCGTACGGCCGGTCAGGCTTCGAACCACCCGGGAGAGGGAATGCGTGCACTTACGCCCGGACTGTCCCGGCCGGGCACGTGGATCTCTAGGGGTGGTGCCCCATGGCGGAGCGCGGCAGCGACGGCGCCGGCGCGGACGACGCGGGCGACGCCCGTACGCAGCAGGAGCGCGACGCCGAACGCCGACGGCGGCGCGCCATGTTCCTGCGCGAACTGAACGAGGCCAAGGAACTCCGCGACCGCGTCCAGCCGCGCCGGGCGCGCGCGGCACGCGCGCGGCAGCAGATGCGGATGCGGACGTTCCGCTGGTAGTCCCCAGGTCGGCACGATGCCCCCACCTGGCGGGCACCGGCGGGGTCCGCGCAGGCCGCCGCGCGGAAAAAAGCCGCAAGGCCTGGCACGCGGCACGCGCGGAAGACCCTTCGCAAAGCCGAGGTTTCTGCCACGATGCCGAGTGTGGGCGGGGACCTGCGCCAGATCATTCGGCTCCCGCCCGTTAGTCCGGACGGCCTGAGACCTGTGGGAGAGTCACGGTGTACTTCGCCGCACTGCTCGCGCGCACCGAGGACGGTTGGGAAGCGCGCGAGACCGATCTCGACGATGTGGAAACCCTCGGCGACCTGACCGACTTGGCCCGGGCGGCTTCAGCCGGGGAGGATACGGTCCTGGTCTTCATCGAACAGGAGGACGCCTGGTTCGGCGTCGTCCGCGTCGACGGTGAGGAGGACCCGCGGATCTACGTGTCCGACGCCGCCGCCGCGGCGCGCAGCTCGTACGGGGAGATCCTGCTCACCGACGAACTGCTCGGCCGGGACCCGGAGGACCTGGACGAGATCGTCGACCTCGACGGCACCGAGGAAGGTGACGCCGACGACCTCGACGACGACGTGGTGCCCGGCCCGACGGAGGTGCACGTCCCCGTCGGCCCGCTCGGGGACGCCGATCTCCTCGCGGACTTCGGGATGAGCGACAAGGAACTGCTGGGCCTCAGCGGCGACGGCGCGCTGACCGGGGAGGCGCTCGGGGAGATCGCCGACTCGCTGGGCTGCGCCGACGTGCTGGAGGCGGTCCGCTGACCGGTCCCGACCCGCTGCGCGACCCCTGGGTCTCCCCGATGCGGCTCGCCCTCGAGGAGGCACGCCTCGCCCCGCGCACCGGGGACGTGCCGGTGGGCGCGGTCGTGCTGTCCCCGCAGGGCACGGTCATCGGCCGCGGCCGCAACGAACGCGAGGCGGTCGGCGACCCGACCGCCCACGCGGAGGTCATCGCCGTCCGCGAGGCCGCGAAGGCGCTCGGGGAGTGGCGGCTGACCGGCTGCACGCTGGTGGTGACCCTGGAGCCCTGCACGATGTGCGCGGGGGCCGTCGTCGCCTCCCGCCTCGAGCGCGTCGTCTACGGGGCGCCCGACGAGAAGGCCGGCGCGGCGGGCTCCCTGTGGGACCTCGTCCGCGACCGCCGGCTCAACCACCGTCCGGAAGTGATCCACGGCGTGCTGGCCGAGGAGTGCGGTGAGCTGCTCACCCGTTTCTTCCGCTCAAAGGATTTCGGAGCACACCCGGACGTCCGCTAAGCTCTCTCTCGGTAGCGTGTCCGAGCGGCCTAAGGAGCACGCCTCGAAAGCGTGTGAGGGGGCAACTCCTCCGTGGGTTCAAATCCCACCGCTACCGCTCTGAGCTTGTGAAGGGCGGCACCCGGGACATTTCCCGGGTGCCGCCCTTCGTTCATGGCCGACGGTGGCCGCGGTACGCCGAGCGGCGCGGTAGCCCGATCGGCCGCCTCCCCGCCCGCGATTCCCTTGTCCTTCGCGGCCGGCCGTACGGACGTACGCTCCCGGCAGCGGCCCGCGTGACCTCCGCCACACGCGCCTCCATGTCCGGTCCGGCGATGTCCCGCGTGCGGGTGGGTGGGGCCGGGCGGCGCGTACCGAGCGGGGCCTGTCGCCGATGCGGATGACGGACACCCAGTTCGCTTCCGTCGCGGAGGACAGCGGTGCGCGCGTGCTGGGGTTCCGGCGGTTGCCGGATGGGTTTGCGCGGGCCCTCGCCGACGCGTCGGCCGGTGGTCCGGTGGCCCACGTGGAAGCCGAGTACTTCGGCGGTGTGGGCGAGCAGCGGGCTGCCGTCTGGGACGGCGGCACCATCGCGCCGGGACCGCTCCACGTGGCGGAGGGCCGGCCCTTTCCGTCCAGCGGCAGTCCGATCTCCCAGGCGCTGCGGCGGTGGGGCGCAGTGGCAGGCGCCGGCGAGGACGAGTTCTCAGCCGTGGGGTTGGACCGGCATCGACACGGCGAGGCGTGGATTGCCTGACGCGCGGGCACCGGAGCCCGACCAGGGTGGTGGGCGCTGCCCGGCTCCCCGCGCGCAGCTCCTCCCCTCGGCCGCGGAAGTCCCGGGGCCACGCGGTCGGACAGGTGCCGCTGCCGGACCGGGTGTTCCGGTGTTTTCCGGCCTTCCGGACGTGCTGTGGCGAGCGTCACACACGCAGCGGCGCGGGTCGCGGATCACCCGCAAGGAGGCCTTCCGCCACCCGGTCTGATTGGGCCATCCGGTGGATACACTCCAGCCATGGCGCAGGCGAAGAAAATCACCATGTACGTCATCGTGGCTTTCGTGCTCTATACGATCGTGACGTCGCCGGCCCGCGCAGCCGATCTCGTGCAGATAGGCTTCCAGGGCATATCGGACGCCGCCAAGGGCGTCGGGGAGTTCATGACCGCGCTGGTCAACTGACCGGCCGGGAGCCGGTGAGGAGCGCAGCACCGTGATACGCCACCTGGTCCTTTTCAAACTCGACGCGGACGTCGAGCGCGACGACCCCCGGGTCGTGGCCGGCGTCGACGCCTTCGAGCGGCTCGGCGGGCAGATCCCCGAGCTGGCCTCCTGGGAACTGGGCTGGAACATCTCGGACCGCCCGATCGCCTACGACTTCGCGATCAACTCCTCCGTGGCGGACGCCGACGCGCTCAAGGCGTACCTGGAGCATCCCGCACACCAGGCCGGGGTGGCGCTGTGGCGCGAGTTCTCCACCTGGGTGGTCGCCGACTACGTGTTCGAGTGACGCCCCGCGGCGGCCCCTCCGGCCCCGCTCCTGACGCACAGCCCTCCGCCCGCCGGGCGGAGGGCTTTTTCTCTGAGGGCCGCGCCTCACTTGCACACAGTCCACATGAATTGTGATGCTATGACCGCTTTTGCCGGATGAGTGGACCGATGAGGAGTGGCATGTCCGTGTCGGCCCGACCCGCGTCACCATCGACCTCCGGAGACGGGAGCGGGACCGGTACGGCGACCGGCGGCGGCAACCGCGAGAGGAGCACCAACAGCAACGCGGTGGAGGCGCGGGCGCTGACGCAGGTGCTGTTCGAGCAGTTGTCGGGGCTGGAGCCGGGCACTCCGGAGCACGCCCGGGTCAGGGCCGCCCTCATCGAGGTGAACCTGCCGCTGGTGCGCTACGCGGCCGCCCGCTTCCGCAGCCGCAACGAGCCGATGGAGGACGTCGTCCAGGTCGGCACGATCGGGCTGATCAACGCCATCGACCGCTTCGACCCGGAACGCGGGGTGCAGTTCCCGACGTTCGCGATGCCGACCGTCGTCGGCGAGATCAAACGTTACTTCAGGGACAACGTCCGCACCGTTCACGTCCCGCGCCGGCTGCACGAGCTGTGGGTCCAGGTCAGCGGCGCCATCGAGGACCTGACGGTGGCCCACGGACGCACCCCCACCACCGCGGAGATCGCCGACCGGCTGAAGCTCTCCGAGGACGAGGTGCTGGCCTGCCTGGAGGCCGGGCGGGCGTACCACGCGACGTCCCTGGAGGCGGCCCAGGAGGGCGGCGACGGGGCGCCCGGGCTGCTGGACCGGCTCGGCTACGAGGACCCGGCCCTGACCGGTGTGGAGCACCGGGACCTGGTGCGGCACCTGCTGGTGCAGCTCCCCGAGCGGGAACGGCGGATCCTGCTGCTGCGCTACTTCGGCAATCTGACGCAATCGCAGATCAGCGCCGAACTCGGCGTTTCGCAGATGCATGTGTCGCGTCTGCTGTCCCGCAGCTTCGCCCGGCTCCGATCCGCAAATCAGCTCGAATCGTAACCCTTGCGGACTACCCACCCCCTGAGAAATAAGTCGACATGGCGCTACAGCGCGTTGCCGACATGTGACATTCTGCGGGAACCGCGTTTGTCGCGGTCCGGCCTCCGGTATTCCAGTGGAGGAACGAACCGTCGCCCGCGACACCCGTCCGCGACCTCAAGGGGGTGGCATGTCCGTAGAAGTGGGCAGTCCGAAGGTGCTGAACACCGACGCGCCGCACGATGCTCCTGACGGCAAGGCCATCGACGCCGCCGGCACCGCCGTCGCCGACACCACCACCGTCGACAGCACGATCGAGGCCATCGACACGAGCGTCGACACCCGCACGCTCTCCCGCTCGCTGTTCCTGCGGCTCGCCGAGCTGTCGGACGACAGCCCGGAGCGGGCGTACGTACGGGACACGCTCATCGAGCTGAACCTGCCGCTCGTGCGCTACGCCGCGGCCCGCTTCCGCAGCCGCAACGAGCCGATGGAGGACATCGTCCAGGTCGGCACGATCGGGCTGATCAAGGCGATTGACCGCTTCGACTGCAACCGCGGAGTGGAGTTCCCCACCTTCGCGATGCCCACGATCGTCGGCGAGGTGAAGCGCTTCTTCCGCGACACCTCGTGGTCGGTGCGGGTGCCGCGCCGGCTGCAGGAGCTGCGGCTGGCGCTGACCAAGACCAGCGACGAGCTCGCCCAGCGGCTGGACCGCTCGCCCACCGTCTCCGAACTCGCGGCGGCGCTCGGCGTCTCCGAGGAGGACGTGGTCGACGGCCTGGCGGTCGGGAACGCGTACACCGCCAGCTCGCTGGACTCCCCGCCCCCGGAGGACGACGGCGGCGAGGGCTCGCTGGCCGACCGGCTGGGCTACGAGGACACCGCGCTGGAGGGCGTGGAGTACCGCGAGTCGCTCAAGCCGCTGCTCGCCCAGCTGCCCGCGCGGGAGCGGCGGATCATCATGCTCCGCTTCTTCGCCAACATGACGCAGTCGCAGATCGGCGAGGAGGTCGGCATCTCCCAGATGCACGTCTCCCGGCTGCTGACCCGGACCCTGGCGCAGCTGCGCGAGGGCCTGACCGCCGAGCAGTAGGGCGGGGGCCGGCCGCCGGAGGGACCGGACCGGGCGGTTCATTCCTGACGGTTCGTCAGTACACTGGCGTGATGGTGCACATACCACCGGGCCGCCGGGGCGCGCTGGCCGCTGCCTCGGCGGCCGTCGTCTGTCTGGGTGCCTTCGCCGCGCTGGGCCCGGACTGCGGGGGCGACGGGCCGGGTTACGTGGCCGTCGGCGTCCCGGGACCGGCCGGCGGCCCCGCGGTGAACGCCCCGCCCTCCGGTGACGTGGACCTCGTGCCGCTGGACGGCCGCTCCGCCTCGCCCTCCGGGCCCGGCCGCACTCCGCCCGCCGCGGCGGGTGTCCCGGACGCCCGCGCCGGTGCCGGCTCCTCGCCTCCCGCGGACGCTCCCGGGGGACCCGGCCCCACGAGCGCCCCGCCACGGCAGGACGGCACCACGCCGCCTCCGGCCTCCTCCAAGGACCCCACGGGGCACCCGGCTCCCGGAGGTCCGGCCTCCTCCTCTTCCGCACCCGCGCCCGGCGCGCCGGCGCATTTGGTGGTGGGCGCGGTCGAGCGTGCGGCGGCCGCCGACCGCTGGTGCGAGAAGGTCACCGTCACCCTCGCCAACACCGGCGACCGTGCCGCCACCGCGGGCACGGTCACCTTCGGCACCCATGTCATCGGCCTGCTGGGGGTCGACTGGGCCACGGTCGGCAGCAGCCGCACCGCACCGGTGCCGGTGCCCGGCGGCGGCAGCGCGAAGGGGACCTGGGAGGTCTGCGTCGAGGCCTGGCGGGTCCCGCTGGGCATGCACGTCGAGACCCGGGACGTCTCCGTCGCGGACTCCTGACCGCCCGCTCGCCGCGGGCACGCGCGGACGGGGGCCGCTCCGTCGCCGGACCGGCCCCCGCTTCACGGGAAGGCGTGGTGGTGCGATCAGCCGGCCAGGTAGGAGCGGATCTGGCCGAGGGTGCCGGTGTCGCTGAGGAACCCGATGTGGGTCGTGCAGGCCACCAGGTGGTTGTTCGCGCCGCTCAGCGGGGTGCTGGTGTACGGGATGATGATCCCGTCGCACGGCGAGTACCAGGTCGCGTAGACCGTGCTGCCCGGAGTCTCGTCACCGCTGCTGATGGTGCGGACGAAGGACGAGCCCGGGAGCATCTCGACGCAGGACGCGTAGATCACGCAGGCCGAGGCGTAGGTGGTGCCGTGGTTCGCGCCCGCGACCGAGGCGACCCGGCGGACGGACGAGGTGCCGCCGAGCTGTGTGAGGTACCACTGGGTGACCAGGCCGCCCATCGAGTGGTTGACGATGTCGACCTTGGTCGCGCCGGTGCGGGACAGCACCTGGCGCACGTAGCCCGCCAGCCCCGCGGCGCTGGTCTTGTTCGACTGCGCCCAGTTGTACTCGTACGCGAAGAGCTCGCTGCGGCTGTAGCCGCCGGCCACGAAGACCGACTCCGCGTAGTCCCAGTTGCTCGCGCTGCCGGTGTAGCCGTGCACGAAGACCACCGGGGTGTGGGTCGCGGCGTTCGCGGTGCCCGGCGCCGCGAAGGTGCCGAGGCCGACGGCGGCCGCCACGGTGAGCAGGATCGCCCATATTCGTCGCATCTGAACTCCTTGTCGTGGGGGTCGACAGGAGTCTCGGAGCGGTTCGCGGGCGACGGACCGGTGGAATCACCAGTGTCGTTCCTGTCATGAACGGAACATGACGCACGACCCTTCCCTCCCCGTGGGCGCCAGCAGACACTGGCGTCATGGAGGCCGGACGGACCGAACCCGCCGCGTGGCCGCCGGCGCTGTACGGCCGGGACCGCGAACGCACCCTCCTGGACGCCCTGCCGGACCGGGCCCGGCACGGCGGGGGACGGGCGCTGCTGCTGCTCGGCGGACCGGGCACCGGACGGACCTCCCTGCTCACGGCCACGGCGCGGGCCGCCGCGGCGTCCGGCGCGACCGTGCTGCGCACCGACGGCGTACGGGCCGAGGCGCGGGTCCCGCTCGCCGGACTGCACCGCACCCTGCTGCCGCTCGACCCGCGCGTCCGGGCCTTGCCGGGACCGCACGGCGCGACGCTGGCCGAGGTCCTGGCCGGCCGGGTGCCCGCGGGGGGCGAACTCGCGCTGGGCGCCGCGCTGTCCGGCCTGGTCGCCGGACTCGCCCGCCCGGCGCCGCTGCTGTGGTGCGTGGACGACGCGCACCTGCTGGATCCCGAGACGCTGCGCGCGCTGGGCATGGCGGCGCGCCGCCTCACCGGGATCGCGGCCGCCGTGGTGTTCGCCGCCGACGAGGGCCGCCCCGCCGCCGCGGCGCTGGAGGGCCTGGACGTCCTGCGCCTGGGACCGCTGTCACCGGACGCCGCCCGCCGGACGCTCGCCGACCGCTTCCCCGGGCTGCCGCCACGCGGTTCGGACGCGGTCACGGTGCTCGACCTGGCGGCGGGCAACCCGCTGGCCCTGGTGGAACTCGCCGCGGCGGCCGTGGACGGGCGGCTGCCCGAACCGCCCGCGCTGCCCGAGGGCAGCAGGCTGCGCGAGCGGCACCGGGAGCGCTTCCTCGCCCTCACGCCGGGCGCCCGCGCCGTGGTGGCACTCCTGCTCTGCGGCGGACCGCTGGCCGTACCCGTACTGGAGTCCGCCGCCCGCCGCCGAGGGCCGGGCGCCGGCGGCGTCGAGGAGGCCCGTGCCGGCGGGCTGGTCGAGCTGCGCGACGGGACGGCGACCGTACCGGGACGGCTGCTGCGCGCCTCGCTGACCGCACTGCTCTCCCCCGCCGACCGGCTGGCCGCGCACGGGACGCTGGCCTCGGTGCTGGACCCCCCGGCCGCCCGGCTGTTCCGGGCCCTGCACCGGCTCGGCCGAGCGGCCGAGCCGTCGCCGGGGACGGAACGGGAACTGGAGGCCGCGGCCGGGGCCGCCCGGAGGTCGGCCGGCCACGCGGCGGCCGCCGCCGCGTGGGAGCGCGGCGCCGAGGCCGCCGGCCGTCCGCACACCCGGGTCCGCTGGCTGGTCGCGGCCGCCGCCGACGCACAGGCCGCCGGGCAGACCCGGTGGGCGCGCGGCCTGCTGCGCCGGGCCGGCGCGCAGGGCGGTCCGGCACCGGGCGGGGCGCCGGGCGCGCTGGTGCAGGGCGAGATCGAACTGCGCGACGGGGTGCCCGCCGTGGCCTGCCGCGACCTGACCGCCGCGGTCGGCGGCTTCAGCGCCGACCGGCGCGCACCGGCCGTACGGGCCCTGATGCTCGCCGGCGAAGCGGGCTGCGTGGCAGGGGACTTCGCCGCCTTCTTCGCCCTCGCGGACCGTGCCGACGCCCTGCGCCGCAGCGACGACCCGCCGGAACAGCGCCTGGTCTTCGACCACTTCGCGGGCCTCGCGGCGACCTTCCGGGGCCGGCACGACCGCGCGCAGTGGGCGCTGCGCCGGGTGGTCCGGCTCGCCGAGACGCTGACGGACCCGGAGTCCGCGATCTGGGCGGCCCAGGCCGCGTACACCCTGGGGGACGCACCGAGGGCGCACGCCCTGGCGACCTCGGCCGTGCACCGGGCGCGGCGCCAGGGTGCGGGCGCGCTGGTGCCTGCGGCCCTGGTCTACGAGGCGCTGTGCGCGCTGGCGCTCGACCGGTACGCCGCGGCCGGGGCCGCCGCCGAGGAGGGGCTGCGGCTCGCGGAGGCGACCGGCCAGCGCAACCTCGCCGTCGACCACCTCGCGGTGCTGGCGCTGCTCGCGGCGCTGCAGGGCGACAGCGCCACCGCCGGGCTGCGGATGGGGGCCGCGGAACGCGCCGTCGCCGTACGGGGGCTGGGCCGTCCCGGGGCCTTCAACTGCTGGGTGTCCGCCTGCGCGGACCTCGCCGCGGACCGGCCCGCCGACGCGCTGTCCCGCTTCGCCCGCATGCGCGGCGGCGCGGGCCAGGTGAACCTGGCGGTCCGGGGGATGGCCGCGCCCCACTTCGTCGAGGCGGCGGTGCGCTGCGGACAGCGGGCGAAGGCGGCGGGGGCACTGCGCGCGTACGAGCACTGGGCGGCGGCGAGCCGCAGCAGCGTACGGCTGGCGCTGGCGCACCGCTGCCACGGGCTGCTGGCGGAGGACGACGCGAGCGCGGTGGACCACTTTCGGGAGGCGCTGCGGCTGCACAAGGGCGACGACACCGTGCTGGAAATGGCCAAGACGGAGCTGTTCTTCGCGTCCCGCCTGCGGCGCACCCGCCGGCCCGGCGAGGCCCGCGGCCTGCTGCGGGACGCGGTGGCGGTGTTCCGGCAGTTCGACGCCCGCCCCTGGGCGGAACGGGCCGCGGCGGAACTGCGCGCCGCCGGGGACCGGGTGGGCCCGGTGGACCGGGAGCCCGGCGGCCGCCGGGAGCTGACGGCGCAGCAGACGAGGATCTCCGAGCTGGTGGCACAGGGCGCCACCAACCGCGAGATCGCCGATCTGCTGCTGCTCAGCACGCGGACGGTCGAGTACCACCTGCGGAACGTCTTCAGCCGGCTCGGGGTGCGCTCACGCGTCGAGCTGGCGTCGCTGTTCCGCTGAGCGGGGCGGGGCCGCCGGGCACGGGCGCACGACGGCCGCCGGACGGCCGGCGACCGCCGGCGTCCGGTGTCGGTGGACGGGGTGTGGCGCGCCGGTCAGGCGACCGCGAACCAGACCACGGCGGCGATCACGACGACGGCCGCGATGACGCCGACGATCAGCCCGGTCTTGTTGCCGCCCGCGGCCTGGACCTGGGCGGGCTCCTCGTCGACGAAGGCGCGGAACATCTGCGTGTTGCCGGCCGGGTCGTAGTTGTTGTTGTCAGGGGTAGTCATGGGGCAGGACCCTAGCGAAGTCATGTTGCGGTGGTCACCCCCGGTCCGCCGTTGGCGAGGGGAACAGCCGGGGAATACCGCCCGTCCCCGCCGCGTCCAAGAGCACATGGCACTCATCGGCAACTCTGATCTCGACGTCTTCCCCCTCTGCCTCGGCGGCAACGTCTTCGGCTGGACCGCGGACGAGGCGACCTCCTTCGAGGTGCTGGACGCCTACGCGGAGGCGGGCGGCAACTTCGTCGACACCGCGGACGTGTACTCGGCCTGGGTCCCCGGCCACACCGGAGGGGAGTCCGAGACCGTCATCGGCTCCTGGCTCGCCAAGCGCGGCCGCCGCGACGACGTCGTCGTCGCGACCAAGGCCGGCTCCCACCCCGGCTTCAAGGGCCTGAAGGCCGCGACGGTCAGGGCCGCCGCGGAGGAGTCGCTGCGCCGGCTGGGCACCGACCGGATCGACCTCTACTACACGCACTACGACGACCCCGAGACCCCCGTCGAGGAGATCGTCACCGCCCTGGACGCGCTGGTCCGCGAGGGCAAGGTCCGTCAGGTCGCGGCCTCCAACATCAGCCCCGAACGGCTCGCGGCCTCCCTGGAGTTCGCCGAGCGCGAGGGCCTGACGAAGTACGTGGCGCTGCAGCAGCACTACAACCTGGTGGAGCGGGAGCAGTACGAGGGGCCGCTGCGCGGGGTCGTCGAGGCGCACGGCCTCGCCTCCGTGCCGTACTTCGGTCTGGCGCGGGGCTTCCTCACCGGCAAGTACCGGCCCGGCGTCACCGTGGACAGCGCCCGGGCGGAAGGCGCGGGCGCCTACCTGGGGTCGGAGCGCGGGCCGCGGGTGCTGGCCGCGCTCGACGAGGTGGCGGCGGCGCACGGCGTGGAGCCGGCGAGCGTCGCGCTTGCCTGGCTGCGCTCCCGGCCCACCGTCGTGGCGCCGATCGCCAGCGCCCGTACGCCCGGGCAGCTGACCGCATTGCTGGCCTCGGTGGACCTGGAACTGACCGCCGCGGAGCTGGAGCGGCTCACGGAGGCTTCCGCCTGACCTGCGCCTTTCATCCGACGACCCGCCTTCTTGACCGGAGGCGGGTCGTTCCTTTTGGAGGTTTTTACCCTAAAGAATTTGCCTGCAGCAACCAACGATCCTAAGGTTGCTTGAGGCAACCAACAAGGGTCGGAAAGCGAGGCGCCATGGCGACGCAGGAGCAGTTCGCGGAACTCGCGAGCCAGCTGCGCGCGATCCCGGTGGTCGCCCGCGAACTCAGCCGGGCCTGCCCACCAGAGTGCCCGCCGTCATCGCTCGGCGTGCTCTCGGTGATCAGCCGCCACGGCGAGATGCGGATGAGCCGGCTGGCCGAGCTGCTGGAGGTCGACATGTCCGTCACCAGCAGACACGTGGCCCACCTCGCCGAGCGCGGCTGGATCGACCGGCTGCCCGACCCGCACGACAAGCGGTCACGGTTGCTTCGCCTGACCCCCGGCGGTGCGGACATGCTGCGCGCCGCCCAGGACCGGGTCGCCGAGGCGCTGGCCCACCACCTGAGGGACTGGCCGGACGAGGACGTCAGTGAGTTCTCCCGGCTGCTGGACCGGCTGCGAACGGACTTCGCGGCCGCCTGCCGCCCCCGTACACATTCCACGACGTGAAGAGGATGACGATGGCAACAACCGCATCACCGGCCGGTGTGCGGGGGACCGATGCCCACGCAGGACACGCGGCCCCCATGTCGCACCGGCAGATCATGGAGGCCCTGACCGGGCTGATCCTCGGCTTGTTCGTGGCGATCCTGTCGTCCACGATCGTCTCCAACGCCCTGCCGAAGATCATCTCCGATCTGCACGGCGGGCAGAGCGCCTACACCTGGGTCGTCACCGCCGCCCTGCTCTCCACCACCGCCACCACCCCGCTGTGGGGCAAGCTCTCCGACCTGTTCAGCAAGAAGCTGCTGGTCCAGCTGGCGCTGGTGATCTACGTGGTGGGCTCGCTGGTCGCGGGCCTGTCGCAGAACGCCGGGATGCTCATCGCCTGCCGCGTCGTCCAGGGCATCGGCGCCGGCGGTCTGACCGCGCTGACCCAGGTCATCATGGCCGCGATGATCTCCCCGCGGGAGCGCGGCCGTTACAGCGGCTACCTCGGCGCGGCCTTCGCCCTCGGCACCGTCGGCGGCCCGCTGCTCGGCGGCGTCATCGTCGACACCGACTGGCTCGGCTGGCGCTGGTGCTTCTACGTCGGCGTGCCCTTCGCAATCATCGCGCTGATCGTGCTGCAGAAGACCCTGCACCTGCCGGTCGTCAAGCGCCGGGTCAAGGTCGACTGGGCGGGCGCCTTCTTCGTCACCGCCGCCGTCAGCCTGCTGCTGGTCTGGGTCACCTTCGCCGGCGACAAGTACGACTGGATCTCCTGGCAGACCTACGCGATGCTCGCGGGCGCCCTGCTGCTCGTCCTGGTCTTCGTCCTGGTCGAGTCCCGCGCGAGCGAGCCGATCATGCCGCTGCGGCTGTTCCGCAACAAGACGATCAGCCTGACCTCGGTCGCCTCGATGTTCGTCGGCACCGGGATGTTCGGCAGCACGGTCTTCCTCAGCCAGTACTTCCAGCTGGCCCGCGGCGAGTCGCCGACGATGTCCGGGGTCATGACCATCCCGCTGATCGCCGGTCTCTTCCTCTCCTCCACCGCCTCCGGTCTGATCATCACCCGCACCGGCCGCTGGAAGGCGTTCCTGGTCTCCGGCGGCGTGCTGCTCACCGGCGGTCTCGCCCTGCTGGGCTCGATGCGGGCCGACACGACGTACTGGCACCTGGCGCTCTTCATGGCGCTGCTGGGCCTCGGCGTCGGCATGATGCTGCAGAACCTGGTGCTGGCCGTGCAGAACCAGGTGGGCGCCGCCGACCTCGGTGCCGCCAGCTCCGTCGTCACCTTCTTCCGCACCCTCGGCGGCGCGATCGGCGTCTCCGCGCTGGGCGCGATACTCGGCAACCGCGTGACGCACTACGTCAAGGACGGCCTGGCCGCCCTGGGCGTGAAGTCCACCGGTCAGTCCGACGGCGCCATCCCGGACCTGGCCACACTGCCGGCGCCGATCCGCCACGTCGTGGAGAGCGCGTACGGCCACGGCGCCGGCGACGTCTTCCTGGTCGCCGCCCCGGTCGCGTTCCTCGCGCTGCTGCTGGTGCTCTTCATCAAGGAAGTGCCGCTGAAGACCGCGAGCGGTCTGCAGCAGGCGGCCGGTGTCTCCGGCCAGACCGAGCAGGCCCCGGTCATACCGGCCCAGGCCTCCGCGGCCGAGACCGTCGCCGAAGCGGCGGCCGAGACCGCGGCCGAGGCGGCCGGCGTGGCCGCGCCGGTGATCCCCCTGCCCGCCGGGGGCACCACGGTCCACGGCCAGGTGCGCAACGCCGACGGCGCGGGCGTCGAGCGGGCCACGCTCACCCTGATCTCGCTCACCGGCCGGCAGCTCGGCCGGGCCTCCACCCGCGCGGACGGCGGCTACGAGCTGATCGCGCCCGGCGCCGGCTCGTACGTGCTCATCGCCGCCGCCGACGGCCACCAGCCGCAGGCCTCCACCGTGCTGGTCGGCGAGGAGCCCGTCCCGTACGACGTGGTCCTGGCCGGCACCAGCGGGCTCACCGGCACGGTGGTGGCCGAGGCGAGCGGCATACCCGTCGCGGGCGCCATGGTCGTGGTGACCGACGTCCGCGGTGAGGTCCTGGCCACCGGCGGCACCGGCACCGACGGCGCCTTCGGCTTCGACGACCTGCCCGCCGGCGACTTCACCCTCGCCGTCAACGCCGCCGGCTACCGCCCGGCCGCACTGCCCGTCGAGGTCGCGGGCAACGGCCCCACCCACGTCGAGGTCCCGCTCCGCCCCGGAGCCCGCCTGCACGGCACCGTCCTCGGCGGCACCGCGCGGACGCCGCTCCCGGAGGCCCGCGTCACGCTGGTCGACGCGGCCGGGAACGTGGTGGCGACCGCCACCACCGGCACCGACGGCGCCTACGCCTTCGGCGACCTGGACGCCGGCGAGTACTCGCTGGTCGCGAGCGGCTACCCGCCGGTGGCAACCCAGGTCACCGTGGGCAACGGCGCCACGGCCGGCCCCGAGGACGGCTTCGACGTCGAGCTGAACCACCCCGAGGGGTGAACGACCGGCCGGTCCGTGCGCCGCGGAGACGCACGGACCGGTGGACGGGGGAGAACGGGTCCGGTCCGGCGGCCGGGGCAGGGGACGGCCAGGGCCGTCCGGACCGGACCCGGCCGGGGGAACGCACCGAAGGGCGAACGAGGTACATGAACACGAGGGCAGGAGCCGGGCTGCGCGGGCGGATCCGGACGAAGGACGGCTGGGCGGTGCCGCACGCCGTGGTCACCGTCACCGACATGACCGGGCAGCAGATCGCGCGGGAGGCGGCGGACGCCGAGGGCGCCGTGCGCAGCGCCGCGCTGGCCCCTGGGGCGTACACCGTGATCGTGACCGCCGTGGGCTACCGTCCGGCCGCCGCGACGGCGCTGGTGACCGCCTCCGGCTCGGCGGACCTGGGGACCCTGCTGCTGGCACGCGCGGGCGGCCTCGAACTGCCGCCGCCCGGGCCGTGGACGATCGACCCGGCGCACTCCGAGGTCGGCGCGGTCGCCCAGCACCTGGGCCTGTCCAGCGTGCACGGCCGCTTCACGACCTTCGCGGGCCGGATCGACGTCGCGGAGCAGCCGCTCGCGTCCTCCGTCGAGGCCGTCATCGACGCCGCGTCGATCGACACCGGCAACGGCACCCGCGACGCGCACCTGCGCTCGGCCGACTTCCTCGACGCCGCGGAGCACCCGGCCGTCACCTACCGCAGCACCTCGATGGTGCCTGCCGCCGGCGACCGCTGGACCGTGCACGGAGAGCTGACGATGCGCGGCATCACCCGCCCCGTCGACCTGGACCTCGCCTACCTGGGCACCGGCCCGGACCCCTGGGGCGGCGTGCGCGCCGCCTTCCGCGCGACGGCCGAACTGCGCCGCGAGGACTTCGCGATGAACTGGAACCAGGTCGTCCGGGCCGGCATCGCCACCATGGGGACGACGCTCAGGGTCACCCTCGACATCCAGGCGGTCCAGGGCACGGCCCTCCCCGCCGTATAGCGGCGGGCCGCATAGGCTGCCGTCCATGGCTGCCAACATCGCGACCAACACCGACGTGCAACTCGACCAGTTGCTGGAATTCGTACGACCGCGCCACCGCGCCCTGCTGCTGACCACCCGCGCCGACGGCCGCCCCCAGGGCTCCCCCGTCACCTGCGGAGTGGACGACGCGGGGCGCCTGGTCGTCTCGACCTACCCCGAGCGGGCCAAGGCCCGCAACGCCCGCCGCGACGCGCGGGCCTCGGTGATCGTCCTGTCGGACGAGTGGGACGGCCCCTGGGTGCAGGTCGACGGCACCGCCGAGGTCATCGACTCGCCCGACTCGGTCGAGCCGCTGGTGGAGTACTACCGCAACATCGCGGGCGAGCACCCGGACTGGGACGAGTACCGCGCCGCCATGCTCAGGCAGGGCAAGTCCCTGGTGCGCGTGACCCCCGAGCGCTGGGGCCCGATCGCCACGGGCGGCTTCCCGGCCCGGCTGGCCCCGAAGGACTAGCGGCCGTCCGGCACCCGGGTCTTCCGGGATGCCGGAAAGGGGCGGCGGCCCGGTGGCCGCCGCCCCTTCCGCGTCCCACGACCTGGGGTCAGCTCGGGTCGGTCAGGTCGTAGACGGTCGTTCCGCCCAGGGTGGTGGAGCCGAAGTTCTCCTCCACCCATGAGCTGATCTGCGAGGAGGTTCCGCTGCCGCCCCGGCCGCCGCCCCCGCCCGTGCCGCCGGAGGCGATGAAGTAGTGGATCCTCCCCGCGGCCACGTACTCCTTGAACCGATCCAGCGTCGGGGACGGGTCGCTGCCGTTGAAGCCGCCGATCGCCATCACCGGTTTGCCGGTGGCCAGCTGGTAACTCGCGGCGTTCTGGGAGCCGACGGCGGCGGCGACCCAGGTGTAGGCGTCGGCGTCCGCCAGCAGCGCGTCCTTGGCGGCGTCGGCGACCTGGGCGCCGCCCAGCAGCCCGCCGAAGCCTCCCGCGGCGCCGCGGCGGTTCTCGCCGCCGGGGAGACCCTGGCCGTCTTGGGCCCGGCCGCCTTGGCCCTGCTGCCCGTCGCCGCCGGGCATGCCGCCGGGGAAGCCGCCCGTGCCGCCGGGGCCGCCGCCGGGGAAGCCCTGCCCGCCCTGGCCCTGGCGTCCGTTGCCGTTCTGCGTGCCGCCGGGGAACCCGCCGCGCATGCCGCCCGGGCCGCCGCCGCGCACGGCCGGGCCGGCGGTCACGATGGAGCCGGTGTGCGCAGTACCGGCGGTCTGCAGCGTGTACGCCAGCGGCCCGCCGAGGACGGCCGCCAGGCCGGCCGCGGCCGCGAGCGGTGCGAGCCGCCGTACCGGCCGGGGCCAGGGCAGCAGCCCGGCCGCCGCGACGATCCCGGTGGCCAGGACCGCGTACCGCACCCAGGGGTACCAGTCGGCGGAACGGCCCAGCAGAACGTACGACCAGACCGCCGTCAGCAAGGCCGTGCCCGCGAGGACGGCCGCGGCCGCGGGGTGCGCACGCCGCTCCCAGAGCAGCACCGCGCCCGTGCCGGTCAGCGCCGCGATGTAGGGCGCCAATGCGATGTTGTAGTACTGGTGGAAGATCCCGGACATGAAACTGAAGGTCAGGAAGGTGAAGACCAGCGCACCGCCCCAGGCCAGGAGGGCCGCGCGGCCGGTGTCCGTGCGCGGCGCACGCCGGGTCAGCCAGAGACCGGCGGCGAGGAGCACGAGGGCCGCGGGCAGCAGCCAGGCGATCTGACCGCCCATGTCCGAGCCGAACAGCCGGCCCCATCCGGTCTCGCCCCACTGCCCGCCGCCGCCCGGGCCGCCGCCCCCGACCGAACCGGTCTCGTCGCCGGTGATCCGGCCGAGGCCGTTGTAGCCGAAGGTCAGCGACAGGAAGCTGTTGTCCTGCGAACCGCCGATGTAGGGGCGGGAGGACGCCGGCCACAGCTCCACGATCGCGACCCACCAGCCGCCCGAGGCGACGGTCACCAGACCGGCCAGGCCGAGCTGGGCGAACCGCCGCTTCACCGTCGCCGGGGCGCAGAACGCGTACACCAGAGCGAGCGGCGGCAGGATCAGCCAGGCCTGCAGCGTCTTGGTGAGGAAGCCGAGGCCGAACGCGACGCCGGCGAGCAGCAGCCACTTCGTACGGGCGTCCTCCAGAGCGCGCAGGACGCAGTACACCGCCGTCACCATCAGCAGGCACAGCAGCGCGTCGGGGTTGTTGAAGCGGAACATCAGCGCCGCGACCGGGGTGACGGCCAGGGCCGCTCCGGCGATCAGAGCGGCGGCCGGGCCGGAGCGGCGGCGCACAGCGGCGTGGAGGACGCCCACCGAGGCGACGCCCATCAGGGCCTCGGGCACCAGGATCGCCCAGGAGTTCAGGCCGAACAGCCGCACGGACAGCGCCATCGGCCACAGCGCGGCCGGGGGTTTGTCGACCGTGATGGAGTTCGCCGCGTCGGACGAACCGAAGAAGAACGCCTTCCAGCTCGCGCTGCCCGCCTGGGCGGCCGCCGAGTAGAAGCTGTTGGCGTAGCCCGAGGCGCTCAGGTCCCACAGGTACACGAAGGCCGTGAGGGCGAGCAGTGTCAGGAAGGCGGGCCGTGCCCAGCGCGGGTCCTGCGGCGCGGGGGGTGCCACCACCCCCGGCGGCGCGGCGTCCGCCGGGACGGGGCTGCGCCCGCTCGTACCGGGCGGTGCTGCGTCCGCCGGGACAGGGGTACGGCTCACGACCGCGGGGGCGTGGGCCGGGGGCGGGGGGAGGGGGCGCGGAGCAGGCACGGCCCGGTCCCGGGCCTCGTCGCTGCGCGACGTGGTCATCGGTCGCTCCTCGGGTCGTGGGCGCCGGGACGCACTGCCGGCGGGGGGACGGCGGCGTCCCGGACGGGGTCGGTGGCGGTTACGGGCCGGCCGGCGGCGCGGTCGGGGAAGACCCAGGCCCGGAAGAGCAGGAAGCGCAGCACGGTCGCGGCGAGGTTGGCCGCGACCAGCACGGCGAGTTCGGTGCCGTGCGCGGGCGTGGCGTCGGCGGTGTGCAGCGCGGCCAGCGATCCGCCGGTGAGCGCCAGGCCGATGCCGAGGACGGCCAGCCCCTGCGCCTGGTGCCGCACGGCCTTGTCCCTGCCGCGCACACCGAAGGTCAGCCGCCGGTTCGCGGCCGTGTTGCCCACCGCGGAGAGGAGCAGGGCCAGGGCGTTGGCCGCCTGGGCACCGGTGAGGGTGCGCAGGAGCGTGTACAGCAGCAGGTACGCGACCGTGCTCAGCCCGCCGACGACGCAGAAGCCGACCAGTTGCCGGGCGAGCCCGGGCGGTACGTCGGCGATGCCGCGGTCGCGCGGATCGTCGCCGAAGGGCCTGCGCAGCCGGTCCAGCGGGAGGGCGCCCGTGGCGAGGGCCCTGCCCACCCGCCACACGCCCTTGAGGTCGTCGGCGGCCGTCCTGACCAGGTCCACGCTCGAGTCGGGGTCGTCGACCCAGTCGACCGGCACCTCGTGGATGCGCAGCCCGGCCCGTTCGGCCAGCACGAGCATCTCGGTGTCGAAGAACCAGCCGGTGTCCTCCACCAGCGGGAGCAGCCGCTCCGCCACGTCCTTGCGGATCGCCTTGAAGCCGCACTGCGCGTCGGAGAAGCGCGCGGCCAGCGAGGTCCGCAGCAGGACGTTGTAGGAGCGGGAGACGAACTCCCGCCCGGCGCCCCGCACGACGCGCGAGCTGCGGGTCAGCCGCGAGCCGATCGCCAGGTCGGAGTGGCCCGAGATCAGCGGGGCCACCAGCGGCAGCAGCGCGTTGAGGTCGGTGGACAGGTCGGCGTCCATGTACGCCAGCACCGGCGCGCCGGAGGCCGACCAGACCGCGTGCAGGGCGCGGCCGCGGCCCTTGCCCTCCAGCCGGAAGGCGGTGACCTCGGGGAGTTCGGCCTCCAGGGCCGTGGCGATCAGCGGGGTGCGGTCGGTGCTGGCGTTGTCGGCGACGGTGATCCGGAACGGGTAGGGGAAGGTGCGCCGGAGGTGCGTGTGGAGCCGGCGAACGCACCCTTCGAGGTCCTTCTCCTCGTTGTGCACGGGGATCACGACGTCGAGCACCGGTTCGGTCTGCGGGACGGCCAGGTGCTCGCGGGCGGGGAGGGCCTCCGGGCCCCGGGCCGGCCGGCCGGTCGGCGGGAGCTGTTGTGTTCGCATGGCCACGACCCTCGGCGGGCGCGCTGTCATGACGTTGTGGCGACGCTGAGCGGCGGCTGTGAGTGCCCGACGGGCAGGTGGACGCGGAAGACGGTGCGGCCGGGCACGCTGTCGATGGACACAGCGCCCCGGTGCGCGGCCACCACGGCCTGGACGATGGCGAGCCCCAGGCCGGTGCTGCCGGCCGTCCGGGAGCGGGAGGCGTCACCACGGGCGAAGCGCTCGAAGACGTGCGGCAGCAGGGCGGGCGGGATGCCGGGACCGTCGTCCTCGACCTCGACCAGCACCTCCCGGCCGCACGGCACGACGCGCGCGACGACGGTGCTGCCCGGTGGGGTGTGGGTGCGGGCGTTGGCGAGCAGGTTGGTCAGCACCTGGTGCAGCCGCTGAGGGTCGCCGTGCACGACGGCGGGTTCGTCCGGGAGGCTCAGCAGCCAGCGGTGGTCGCGGCCGGCCGCGCGGGCGTCACTGACGGCGTCGACGACCAGCGGGGACATGTCCGTCCCGGTGAGGCCGAGCGGCCGCCCGGCGTCCAGCCGGGCGAGCAGCAGCAGATCCTCCACCAGGGTGGTCATCCGGCCCGCCTCCGACTCGATCCGGCCGAGCGCGTGCCGGGTGTCCGGGCCGATCTCCTCCCGGCCGCGCCGGGTCAGCTCGGCGTACCCGCGGATGGAGGCCAGCGGGGTGCGCAGTTCGTGACTGGCGTCGGCGACGAACAGCCGGACCCGGGTCTCGCTCTCCTGCCGCGCGTGCAGGGCGCTGCCGACGTGGTCGAGCATGCGGTTGAGGGCGGCTCCGACCTGGCCGACCTCGGTGCGCGGGTCGGTGTCGGCGTCCGGCACCCGTTCGTGGAGGGCGACCTCGCCGCGGTGGAGGGTGAGTTCGGAGACCCGGGTGGCGGTGGCCGCGACCCGGCGCAGCGGGTGCAGGCTGAGCCGGATCACCACGAAGCCGGCCATCGCGGCGGCGGCCAGGCCCGCGGCGGTGACGCAGACCTCGACGACCACGAGGGTGCCGATGGTGTCCCGCACGGTCTTCGTCGGCAGTCCCACCAGGAACCGTCCGCCGGTGCCGTCGGTCACCGACTGGACGCGGAAGCCCCCGGCCCCCGGGACGTCGAGCGTGTGCGGCAGCCCGTCCAGGGGGACCGCGGCGAACGCCCTGCGCTGCGCGGCGGTGAGCGGCCGGGCCCCCAGCCGTTCCTGCGAGGTGCTGCTGGGCTGCACGCTGAGGCCGGCGACGGTCACCGCGCCGGTCGCGTCGAGCCGGGCGCCCACCGTTCCGGGGGCGGTGCCGGGCCCGGTGATGAAACGCAGGGGGTCGTCGCCGGAGCCGCCGGTCACCGCCCCGGTGGTCCCGGTGGTCCCCGGGGCCACCGGCGGCCCACCCGGTCGGAGGACGCCGTGGCCGAGGTCCGTCCGGGCCCGGTCGGCGACCGCCGCGACCTGCTTGTCCAGCTGTGTGAAGAGGAAGGACTGCAGGGCGAGCGTGGTGACCGTACCGATGACCGCGCACACGACCGCGATGAGCACGACCGAGGAGACCACCAGCCGGGTCCGCAGGGAGGGGCGCCGGCGGGCCGGGCTCACGCCGCTTCGCCGGGCTTGATCAGGTAGCCGGCGCCGCGCCGGGTGTGGATCATCGGGGTGCGGCCCGCGTCGATCTTCTTGCGCAGGTAGGAGATGTAGAGCTCGACGACGTTGGCCTGGCCTCCGAAGTCGTAGGACCAGACCCGGTCCAGGATCTGCGCCTTGCTCAGCACCCGGCGCGGATTGCGCATCAGGTACCGCAGCAGTTCGAACTCGGTGGCCGTGAGGTGGATGCCCTGTCCCCCGCGGCTGACCTCGTGGCTGTCCTCGTTGAGCACGAGGTCGCCCACGACCAGCAGGGAGTCCTGGCGGACGGCGGCAGCCCCGGCCCGGCGCAGCAGGCCGCGCAGCCGGGCCACGACCTCCTCCAGGCTGAACGGCTTGGTGACGTAGTCGTCGCCGCCCGCGGTCAGCCCCGCGATGCGGTCCTCGACGGCGTCCTTGGCGGTGAGGAACAGCACCGGCACGTCCGGCAGTTCACGGCGCAGCCGGGCCAGGACCTCCAGCCCGTCCATGTCGGGCAGCATGACGTCGAGGACCACGGCGTCCGGCCGCAGCTCGCGCGCGGTGCGCAGCGCGTCGGAGCCGGTGCCTTCGGTGCGGACGTCCCAGCCCTCGTAGCGCAGGGCCATGGAGAGCAGGTCGGCGAGGGCGTTCTCGTCGTCCACGACGAGAACCCGGACGGGGGAGCCGTCCGGACGTGTGAGGTCGGCGGCGGCGGAGGGAGACGCGGTCATGCCCGCATCCTGTGAGCGGCCGCTGAGAACACCCTTTCCGCCGTCTGTGAATTCCCTGAGAATCGCCTGTCGCGGGGCCGGTCGCGAGGCCGGCCCGGCAGCCTGACGCGCCGCCGGGCGGGGAATGCGCCGGCCGCGGACGGCGCTTTGCTACGAAGGACGCGGACCCCAGTCGGACTTCACACGGACTTCGTGGCGGGAGAAGACCCATGAGCGACAGCCAGACACCGGCGATCGGACGCTACGGCCTGTGGAACGCCGGGCTGCGCGACCCGGACCCGGCCCGCGCGGCCGAACTCGCCGAGACCGCGGCCGAGCTGGAGGAGCTGGGGTACGGGGCCCTGTGGCTCGGCGGCAGCAGCGGCGTCGAGCACGCGGCCCCCCTGATCGCGGCCACCTCCTCGATCACCGTCGCGACCGGCATCCTCAGCATCTGGCAGTACGGGGCCGGGGACACCGCCGCCCGCCAGGCCGCGCTGGAGGCCGCCCACCCCGGACGCTTCCTGCTGGGCCTGGGCGTCAGCCACGCCCGCCTCGCCGAGCAGTACAAGCGCCCCTACGCCGCGATGACCCGCTACCTCGACGAACTCGACGCCGCGGGAGCACCGGCCGGCTCCCGCGTGCTCGCCGCGCTCGGCCCGAGGATGCTGGAGCTCTCCCGCGACCGCTCGGCGGGCGCCCATCCGTACCTGGTCACCGTCGAGCACACCGCGCAGGCGCGCGCCACGCTGGGCGAAGGGCCCCTGCTGGCCCCCGAGTTCACGGTCGTCCTGGAGACCGATCCGACCCGGGCCCGCGAGACCGCCCGGGAGATGCTGGCGTTCTACCTGACGCTCCCCAACTACACCGGCAACTGGCTGCGGCTGGGCTTCGGCGAGGACGACCTCACCGACGGCGGCAGCGACCGCCTGGTCGACGCGCTCTTCGGCTGGGGTGACGAGGAGCGGGTCCGGCAGCGGATCGACGCCTTCCTCGACGCGGGCGCCGACCACGTCGCCGTCCAGGTACTGGCCTCGGGCGAGGACCGGTCCGGACTGCCGCGCGAGCAGTGGCGCCGACTGGCCGCGGCGCTCAAGCCGACCGGTCACTGAAGGTCGGCGCGGAGGCAATCGGGGACAGCCCGCCGAACAGGAACGGAACGCTCCGCTCAAAGGCGTTCAGCGCCCGGCCCCGCCACGGGGCCGGGCGTATGTTCGGCCGCATGGACAGCGGCACCACGACCCGCACCGTCCCGGTCGACCGCATGGCGTCCGGTGACCACGCCTGCCTCGGTTTCCAGGACGAGGAAGACCGCTGGGAGATCCGCGCCGCCTTCACCTCGATCGGCCTGGCCCGCGGCGAACGCGTTCTGCTCTCCGCCGACCCCGGCACGTCCCCGGCGGAGGCCGTCACCCGCCTCACCGCCCACGGGGTCCGCGCCGCCGGCGCGCTGCGGCACCGGGCGCTCGTCATCACCCCCGAGATCCCCGGCTACGACGCAGCCGAGGCCTGGACCGCGCTGACGAACACCGCCCACCGCCAGGGCTTCTCCGGTCTGCGCGTCGCCGGCGACATGTCCTGGGCACTGGGTCCCGGCCTCGACCGCGAGCGCCTGCTGGGCCACGAGACCGCGATGACCCCGGTCCTCGCGGGCCTCGGCCTCACCGCCATCTGCGAGTACGACCAGCGGCGCTTCGCCGCCTCGCTCCTCGACCGGGTCCGGGCCGCCCACCCGGTCTGCGTACGCCCGCGCCACGGATCACTGCGCGCGGAACGCTCCGGCGGAACCCTCACCCTCCGCGGCGACGCGGACCTCGCCACGCGCAACGACTTCGAACTGGCCGTCCGTCACGCCTTCGCGGCGCCCGCCGGCCCGCCGTCCCGGGTCGACCTCACCCGGCTGTCCTTCATCGACGCCCGCTGCGCATCCGTCCTGATCCGCCACGCGGCGTCCCTCGGCCCCGCCGACCGCGTCACCCTGCGCTGCCCGCGACTTCACGCGCGCACCCTGCGGCTCTGCGGCGCGACCGAGGTCCCCCAGCTCCTCCTCGAGGAGACCTGACCCCCGGCCCGGCGTCAGACCTGCTGGGCCGCCCAGAACTCGTCCCACGAGATCTTGCCGTCGCCGTTGGCGTCGACGGCCTTGATGACGCTCTGCGCCACGGTCTCGGTCACGTTGAAGTCCCCGAGCTGTGCCATCACGCTCTTGTACTCGCTCGCCGTGATGAGCCCGTCCCCGTCGACATCGAATCGCGTGAACGCCTTCTTGGCCGCCTCGATGTCCGCCATCGTGACCACCCCTCCTTGTGTGAACCCGGTCCTGACTGCGCACACCCTAGCCGCCGCGACGACGCCCCGACGCGAGAGGCCCCCGGGTCGTCCCGGGGCCCTCCCGCCTCCTCACCTCAAAGCCGTTGGCGTCCATCACCGCCGCCACGTCTTCGACACTCATCCCATATCGAAGCGGCCCGACGCTCTCATGCGGCACGAGCGTCAACTACGCGCGGTCAGCGTCGTCCACGACGGGCCAGACATCCATGCATCTCTCCACGACCTGTCCCGCCCCTAAGTGACAACAAGGGCGGCCGCCGCCCTCTGCAGCAACACCAAGCTCCGCCGCATCGGAATGCACGATCTCCGCCACATGCGCGTCACTGAGGCCAGAAGGCCCCCAGGATGATCCTGGGGGCCTTCTGGCCTGCTACGCACTCGGCAGGATTCGAACCTGCAACCGCCTCAGAACGCGGTGGCGACTCTCCACTCGTAAGCCACTGTCGCCGCAGGTCTGCGCACGTTGATGTCAGGCCCCGCCGTTCCGGGCCCCCGAACTGCCCGCGAAAAGTGCGGTCCTGAGAGCTCCCCGCTAGTACTCGAAGTGAACCTGCGAGCCACCCACGTTCGTGCTCTGGATGTTCGGACCAGCGCCGGATCCCTGGGGGCCCACACTGAGGCAGACCTCGTAAGTGACACCCCGACTCAAATCGGCACGAATCTCCCATTCAAGCCACTGCTTCTTGCCGGCGCTCGCCGGGTAGGCGCCCATGCCATGCCACCCCTTCGCACTCGGGCCATCCGGGTAGACGACCTGCTTGCTGGCGCTGTCCTCCAGCCAAAGGAAGACGTCCACGAGGGCAGTGCTCGATGTCGCGCGCCACTCAGCAATCATGTACGCGCGATCACCGTCCACCCTCCAACATGGACGGGCCTCAACATTAGGCACGCTGGTCGCCGCCCACGCGCGGCAGCCATCTGCCGGATTCTTTGCGAACGGAGCCGAAGCGGGGCTGCTTTGAACCGCACGGTCCGGCTTGGGTGAGGGAGGAACCTTGGTGGCTGCAGCAGCGCTCGGTGCACTCGACAATGGTGTGGTGGAAGGCGTGGGCGTATGTGACGCTACGGGCGTTTTCGGTCCTGTGGAACGCAGGACATCCGCCTTGTTCGAAGCATCGGTGGATGACGTGTCCTTCAGCCAAAGCCAGGCCCCGCCCCCTCCGAGCAGGAGCGCCAAGACAACGGCCGTCGCGGCTAGAGCCCACGTCAGGTTGAGCCCAGAAGCCTTTTGCGGGGCGGAAGCGGGGGGAGGAACAGGCGGCGGCACCGCCGATCCGTGGTAGTGATACTCATAAATATTCTGGTTCCCGCCCGTCTGATACGCCCGCCCGCTGGACGACGGCGTAGAGGTGAAGGACGAGGAAGCGGAGCCCTCGGGCTGGGGTGCTTTTTCGGTCATCGTTCGGCAATGTGCTGATCGCGGCCAGCCTGGTAGACACGGGCGTGCCCGGTCGGGTTGGCGTGGAAGACGATGGACGTAATCTGATCTTCCTCCTGGGGAGACACCACTAGTTCCTCCTCCAGGATGCGGCGCACCTCCCGAGCAATGTCGGGGTTGGCTGCAAGCAGCCTCCGAAACCTGCCACGCCACTCGTCGGCCATTCCTTCTGCAAGCTCTTGCTCACCAAGGACAACGTCGTCGCCCTGTTCTTGTGCCCGCTCCTGCGCGGCAAGGAGCATTTCCCGGGTCTCCGAAAGCTCGGCTTCGATGGTCTCCGCGCGGTCGGGGTAAGCCCGCCGCCAGAGGGCGCCGATGGCAGTCTTGGCCCTCCCCCAAGCATCGGTCGTGAGCACTGTCACGACCGTGGTCCCGGCTGCCGAGGCGAGCGCCATCAATTCGGCGTCCACGCCCCACCCCCTTCTCCATATGACTGGGCGTCATCATAGGCGCTACTCCCCTTGATCCAGGCCGACTTGAGACACGGAGAGTGAAGCTCACCCGAATACCGACACACGGAACTGAGCGTGAGCATGGGGCAGAGGCGACGCCTACAGCTAGGCAGCCTCAGCCTCTGGTGGGCCGAACCCACCCGCGCTACGTGCCCCAGTCTCGGCCCGCAGGAAGATCGAGGTACGCCAACCTCAAGTGCGCGCTCTCGGTGTGGATTGCCCGTCACACGGCATCCGCATATTGGGCCTCACGTGGGCAAACATCGACCTCGCCAACGATCAGCTCAGAGTCCGGCGCAATCTTCATTACACCAGGAGTGAGTTGATCTTCGAGACGTCGAAGACGCTGCGCTCGGCACGAACCATCTTGCTTCGAAAGCGCTACGTCGCCGCACTCGCCACAAGGTCACTTCGGCCGTGGACGAGCTCTGGCCGGCGATGAGTAGTGCCCCTACTCCAGCAACCGAGTGGACTGATCTTCACCACGGCCGCTGGCCCCCGGAGCCTCAACAGCATGCCCACGGTCCTCAGTGGCGACGAGACAGTCTGCCGCGTACGGGTTCACCTCAGTCACACCTGCGAGTCGCCGTTGCTAGCTCACAGCGTCGGCACTCGGACGATCATGGAGACGCTGGGGTACAGCATCATCATCGCGATAACTCCGGACACCTACGGACACGTGATGGCCACAACCCTGACGTCCTCGGGGTTGCCCGACGCAGGTGATCGAGAGCCGTCACTCGCGGAACGACGTGTTGGTGCCGGCCACTAATGCCAGAAGGCCCCCGGGGTGATCCCGGAGGCCTTCTGGTCTGCTGTGCACTCGGCAGGATTCGAACCTGCAACCTTCTGATCCGTAGTCAGATGCTCTATCCGTTGAGCTACGAGTGCTTGTGCTTCCCGGCGTTTTCTTGCCGGTCGGCGTTGCGGGAACAACATTACATGACCCGCGCCGTGAGGTGAAATCCATTAGCCGCACCCGGCCTGACCTGCGGAAACGCCGGAACGGCGGCCCAGCAGGGGTCCCGGGAACGGCAGAAGCCCCAGCCGGGTGGCCGGGGCTTCTGTGGAGCGGAGGCGGAGGGATTTGAACCCTCGATGGGCGGTAAGACCCAAACCGCATTAGCAGTGCGGCGCCATAGACCGGACTAGGCGACGCCTCCTGATGTGCCCGCGCGAGCGGGTGTGTGCAGATGATGGCACAGCCCACCGGGCTGGGACCAATCGCTGACCAGATTACTAGGCCGCGTGCGGCCAGGGCAAAGGCGTTGCGGCGGGCGCCGGGGCGACGCGCCCACGATCGGGTGGATTGGGAGGCGCGGGCCGGGGCGGGGAGGTAGGGACGGAGCATGCGATTGGCTCGTGTGCCCATGACTGCCGCGCTCGCGCTCGGCCTGCCGCTGACGGCGGCCGCGCCGGCCCTGGCCTGCCCTCCCGGGCCGCTGGGGCCCCCCGACGTGCTGCGGGTGACCGTGGACGACGGGGGCGGCCACCTGTCCGAGTACGACCTGCGCTGCGATCCCGTCGGCGGGACCCACCCCGAGGCGTCGGAGGCGTGCGCCCTCCTGGAACGGCTGGGCGGTCCCGTGGGACCGGAGCCCGAGGGGACGATGTGCACGATGATCTACAGCGGCCCGCAGCGGGCGACGGTCCGGGGCAGCTGGCGCGGCCGGCCCGTGGACGCCCGCTACGACCGCAGCAACGGCTGCGAGACGGCGCGCTGGCGGCGGATGGCCCCCGTGCTGCCCGCGCCCGCGGTGCACGAGGGGTCAGGTGGCCGGCAGCCCGACCTGCGGAGGTGACCGACACCACATCCGCACGGCTCGGCCACGAACACTACTCACGCGTAAGGGACATGGGCATCCGGAGCCTCGCCGCCAACGGCTGCCCGTACACTCGCTCTAGTGACATGCCCCCCGGTCGGCGGCAAGATTGGCCACCACCGGTGGATGCCCCCTTCGCGGGTGGTGGCGCGGCAGCAAGTGCGGTTTCCAGGGAGGACGCGTCTCGTGAGCAGCAGGCCATCCCGAGGCGCTGCTCGCCTCGCGGCAATACTCGACGCGCTCCCCGACGCCCTGCTGCTGGTGAACGCCAACGGGACCGTCGTCAACGCCAATTCCATCGCCCTGGAGACCTTCGAGTCGCCGGGCACCGCCCTCGTGGGCCGCGGGCTGCTCGACCTCCTGCCGTCGTTCGACGCGCGTCGCATCCCGGGTTCGATGCGCCGTCCCGACGACGACGTGGGCCGCACCAAGCCGACCCGGATGGTCGCCCGGCGGACCGACGGCAGTGAAATTCCGGTGGAGGTCACGAGCGCGAACCTCGACGACGCCCGCACACCCTTCGCCGAGACCTACAGCTACACCGGTGACGAGCTGCTGATGCTGGTCGTCCGGGACCTCACCGGGACGCTGGACACCGAGGCCGAACTCGCCCGCCAGCAGCGCCAGACCGAGATGATCCTGCGCGCCGCCAGCGAGGGCGTGGTCGGTGTCGACACCGACGGGAAGATCGTCCTGGTCAACCCCTCGGCCGCGCAGATCCTCGGTTTCCGGGCCACCGACCTCGGCGGGCAGGAGCTGCACCCGCTGGTGCACCACTCCCGTCCGGACGGCAGCCCGCTCCCGTCCGAGGAGACACCGCTGTCCGAGACGCTGCGCTCCGGGCTGAAGCACCGGGTCCGCGGCCAGGTGCTGTGGCGCAAGGACGGGCGCTCGGTACCGGTCGACCTGATCACGGCGCCGGTGCGGGAGGGCGACCAGCTGGTCGGCGCGGTGATGACCTTCACCGACCGCACGCGCTTCGACGCGCTCGCCGCGCGCAACGCGCAACTGCAGTCGCTGCTCGGCGACGCCCTGCGCGGGCCGCTGGACGAACTGCGGGCCGAGCTCGCCGGGCTGGCCAACGACCCGGCGGGGCAGCTGTGGCCGGAGGCCAACCAGATCCTGCACCACCTCACCGCGGGCTACGCGCGGATCACCACGCTCATCGACAGCGTCCTGTCCTTCCAGCGGCTCGACCGCGGCGAGGAGAAGCTGCAGCGCGAGACGACCTCGATGGACAAGGTCGTGGCGTCCGGTGTCGAGGCGGCCGTCGAACTGATCGGTCCCGGGCGGGCGCAGTACGCGGTGCACGCGCCGCCGATAGAGGCGACCGTGGACCCGGAGCGGATGTCCCAGGCGCTGTCCCACCTGATCGCGGACGTGGCGGGCGTCGACGCGGCCGGCAACGTGCCGGTCGTGGTCGGCGGCGTCGACTCCACGATCGTGGTGGCGGCGGCGCAGCGCGGCGACTCCGTCCGCATCGAGGTGCGCGGCCCGCACGCGGGCGACAACCCGGTGCACCTGCCGATCGCGCGCGGGATCGTCGAGAAGCACGGAGGCGTGCTCCAGACGCACGAGGTGCCCGGTCAGGGCAGCGCGTACGTCATGGAGGTGCCGGTCGGCAAGGGCGGGGCGAAGACGGCGGTCAAGGAACCCCGGCGGGAGTCGGAGACGACCGTCATGCCGGTGCCGGCCGAGCCGGTGCGCGGCACCGCCCTCGCCGCCCTGCCGCAGGCTCCCGCCCCGGCGCCGCCGGCCGTCCCGGCTCCGCAGCCGCCCCGGCCGGCCGTGCCGATGGCGACCCCGGCCGTGGCGCCCGGTGCCGCGCTCGCGCTGCCCGCCGCGCCCACCACCGACGCACCGACCCCCACCGGGCGGCGCCGTGCCCTGCGCCGCCCCGAGGAGCCGCAGCCCCAGGCGCAGCCCGCCCTTCCCCCGGCCCCCGCCACGGCGGAGGAGCAGCCCACCGGCCGCCGGGCCCGCCGCGGCACCCCGCAGGAGCCGCAGCCGGGGCTGCTGCCCGCGCTGCCGGAGGCGCCCGCGCCGGAGCAGGGCGCGCCGGGCAACGGCCGCCGTGCTCGCCGGGCCGCCGTCGCGGAGGCCCCGGCCGCAGCGGAGGTGCCCGCGCTCCCCGCGCTGCCGGCCGCCCCCTCGGCCCCGGCGCCCCCGGCTCCCGCCACCCCGGCGACCGAGTGGCCGGAGGCCCAGGGTTCGGCGCGCCGTCCGCGCGGCATCGTGGAGAGCACCCCGCGCCCGTCGGCGATCGTCGACCCGCGGCGGCTGCCTCCGCCCACCCCGGCGCCGCGGCCGGAACCGCCGGCCGTCGAGCCGCCGATGATCCCCGAGCAGACGCAGCGCAGTCCGGAGCCGCAGCCGCAGCCCATGGCGCAGCCGCAGCCGGTCGCGCCGCCCCAGCCCGTTGCACCGCCGCAGCCGCAGCCCATGGTCCCGCCCCAGGCACTGGCCCCCGCGCCGGTGCAACCGCAGCCCGAGGCGCAGGCCGCGCAGAACGGCGGCGGTACGCAGGGCCGGGCGATCAGCGTGCGCACCCTCGGCCAGGGCGTCGCCTTCGCCCAGCAGATCAACGAGCAGGTCGCCCAGCCGTCCAGCGGCTCCGGACGACGCCGCAAGCTGGCCGCCCCCGCGGAGGCGGAGCCGGCGCAGTCCGCGACACCCGTGGCACCCGCCGCGCCCACCCCGCCCACCGCGCCCGCGGCCGTCAACGGCACGGAGACCCCCGGCCGGGCGTACGCCATAGGCGCTCCCACGGAGGCCACCGAGGGCCCCGAGCCGCTCGACGGCCCCAACGGCGCCGTCGACGTCACGGAGGAGAGCTCCCAGGAGCCCGGGGCCGTCCTGGACGAGCCGCGCCGGCTGCTGGTGTGGCCCGAGCCGGACGTCGCCACGCGCCAGGCACTGACGGACCGCGGCTACCGCCCGGTCATCGTCCGCTCGCGCGAAGAGGTCGACGCGCAGGTCGCCGATCCGCCCGCCGCGCTCTTCGTGGACCCGCTCACCGGGCCGATCACCCGGACCGCCCTGCAGTCGCTGCGTCAGGCGGCGGCGCAGGCCCAGGTGCCGGTGCTCGTCACGGCCGGCCTCGGCCAGGCGACCCGTGAGGCCGCGTACGGGGCCGACCCCGCCGTGCTCCTCAAGGCGCTGGCGCCGCGGGACAGCGAGCAGCACCCGCCCCGGGTGCTGCTGATCGAGGCCCACACGCCGATCGCGCAGGCCTTCACCGCGACGCTGGAGCGGCGCGGGATGCACGTCGCGCACGCCCAGTCCGAGGCGGACGCGATGACGCTCGCCGCGCAGGTGCACCCGAACCTCGTGGTGATGGACCTGATGCTCATCCGCCGCAGGCGGCAGGGGATCATCGACTGGCTGCGGACGAACGGCCGGCTGGAACGCACGCCGATGGTCGTCTACACCGCGGTCGACATCGACCCGGCGGAGCTGCCGCGGCTGTCGTCCGGCGAGACGGTCCTCTTCCTCGCGGAGCGCTCGACCAGCGCGGACGTCCAGGGGCGCATCGTCGACATGCTCGGCAAGATCGGTTCCTGAGGGCCCCGCGAGCACGGACGGGTCGGGCTACGGCTTCTCCCGGAGTTCCCCGATCCGGTCCAGGATCGCGGACATGGCGTGGTGCTCGTCCTTGCAGCCGGTGACCATCCAGTCGCCGCCCCGGACCGCATGCGTACCGTCGTCCAAACGCGTTCATCCCGCGTACCCCCCATTGACCGGCTCCTCTGTCAGGGGAGCCCGGGCGGCCCCACGGACAACGCCCGCCGTGCACAGGGCCCCGAGGTGCGCCCCCGGGACCCTGCGTCCGTGTGCCGTGTGCCGTGCGCCGCGTCGTCAGACGAGCTTGGTGACGTCCAGCTCTCCCGCCGCGTACTGCCGGCGGATCACCTTCTTGTCGAACTTGCCGACCGAGGTCTTCGGCACCGCCGAAATCACGGCCCAGCGCTCGGGCAGCTGCCAGCGGGCGATGCTCTCGCCGAGGAAGGTCCGCAGCTCCTCGTAGCCGACCGTGCTGCCGTCCTTGAGGACGACCGTGGCAAGCGGCCGCTCGCCCCAGCGCTCGTCGGGCACGGCCACCACCGCGGCCTCGGCGACGGCCGGGTGGGCCATGATGGCGTTCTCCAGCTCGACGGAGGAGATCCACTCACCGCCGGACTTGATGACGTCCTTGGCGCGGTCGGTCAGGGTCAGGTAGCCGTCGTGGGTGATGGTGCCGACGTCACCGGTGCGCAGCCAGCCGTCCGGGCTGAACTTGTCCTCGGGGCGCAGCGCTTCGGCGTCGGCGCCGCCGTAGTAGGCCGCGGCGATCCACGGCCCGCGGACCTCCAGTTCGCCCGCGGACTCCCCGTCCCAGGGCAGCACCTCGCCGGACGGGCCGACCAGCCGGGCCTCCACGGAGGCGGGGAAGCGGCCCTGGGTGATCCGGTAGGGCCACTGCTCCTCCTCGGTGAGTCCGGCCGGCGGGTGGGCCATGGTGCCCAGCGGGGAGGTCTCGGTCATGCCCCAGGCGTGCAGGAGCCGGACGCCGAGCTTGTCGTACGCCTCCATCAGGGAGGGCGGGCAGGCGGAGCCGCCGATGGTGACGTGGCCCATGCTGCCGATGTCGCGCGGCTTGGCGGCGAGTTCGGCGAGCAGGCCCTGCCAGATGGTCGGGACGGCGGCGGCGTGCGTCGGACGCTCGGCCTCGATCATCTCGGCGAGCGGGCCGGGCTGCAGGAAGCGGTCGGGCATCAGCATGTTGATGCCGGTCATGAAGGTGGCGTGCGGCAGGCCCCAGGCGTTGACGTGGAACTGGGGCACGACGACCAGGGTGGTGTCGGCGTCGGTCAGGCCCATCGACTCGGCCATGTTGACCTGCAGGGAGTGCAGGTAGATCGAACGGTGCGAGAACAGCACGCCCTTGGGGTCGCCGGTGGTGCCGGAGGTGTAGCACATGGCGGCCGCGGAACGTTCGTCCAGCTCGGGCCAGTCGTAGCTCTCGGGGCGGTCCTCGATGAGGGACTCGTAGGCGTGCAGGGCGGGACGGCAGCCCTCCAGCGGCGAGGTGTCGCCGGGGCCGACGACGACCACGTGCTCGACCGACTCCATGGCCGGCAGCAGCGGTGCCAGCAGCGGGATCAGGGTGCCGTTGACCAGGATCACGCGGTCGGCGGCGTGGTTGGCGATGAAGACCAGCTGCTCGGCGGGGAGCCGGAGGTTGAGCGTGTGGAGGACGGCCCCCATGGAGGGGATCGCGAAGTACGCCTCGACGTGCTCCGCGTTGTTCCACATCAGCGTCGCGACACGGTCGTCGCGCTCGACCCCGAGCTCGTCGCGCAGCGCGTGCGCGAGGCGTGCGGCGCGGGCGCCGATCTCGGCGAACGAGCGGCGCTGCGGCTCGCCTTCGCCGGTCCAGGTCGTGACCTGCGACCGGCCGTGCACCGTCGAGCCGTGGGTCAGGATCCGGGACACCAGCAGGGGAACGTCCTGCATTGTGCTCAGCACCGGTCGCCTCCTCGTTGAAGCGGCTACGCGTGGGTGGGTGGGTGCTGAGATTCTGCTGGCATACCGCGCGGTATGTCACTACCCCAGGCGCAATTCGGGGTCCTCGCGGAGTTTTCCGAGGGCGCGTGACACCGCGCTCTTGACCGTGCCCACCGACACCCCGAGCGCCTCGGCGGTCTGCACCTCGCTCATGTCCTCGTAGTACCTGAGGACGACCATCGCCCGCTGGCGGGCGGGCAGCCGGCCGATCGCCCGCAGCAGCGCGTCGCGCTGGGCCTGCCGCTCGGCCTCGTCGGGGCCGGTCACGGCGTGGCCGTGCGGCTCGGGCAGCTCGTCGGTGGCGTACTCCTCGACCCGGCGCCTGCGCCACTGCGAGGTGCGGGTGTTGACCAGCGTGCGGCGCACGTAGCCGTCCAGCGCCCGGTGGTCGTCTATCCGGTCCCACGCCAGGTAGGTCTTGGTGAGGGCGGTCTGCAGCAGGTCCTCGGCGTCGCAGGGGTTGGCGGTGAGCGAGCGAGCGGTCCGCAGCAGCGCCGGGCCCTTGGCCCGGACGTAGCGGGTGAAGTGGGCCTGCGAGGCGCTTGTGCACACGGGCGTGGTCATGGCTCCACGCTAGGAGCCGGTCCGGCTGCGGGGGATCCGCCGCAGGTGCCGAAGCGGGGTCACCCTGAAGTCGTAGTGCGGGGGCCCGCCCCACCTCCGGAGGGCTGAGGCCGGACCCGCCGCCCCTACGGGTCACCCCGCAGGGACGGCGTCCTGACGGCCGCCCGCCGCGTCATCCGACGACGGCCACCGGCCCGTCCAGCCGGTTGCGGTCGATCGCCAGCCGGCGTCCGCCGTGCTTCTCGCGGACGCTGCCCGAGTACTGGTGGATCCGGCCGTGCGGATGCCAGGCGTCCCGGGCTAGGACGGGTTCGCTGCGCACCGCGGGCCTTCCCTGCCAGCGGGCGAACCACACGGCGCGCGGCAGGTCGTCGTAGCCCTCCCGGCGGGCCCGCTCGATGTGCCGGATGCCGGACTCCGAGCTGCTGTAGAGGCCCGGCAGGTAGCCCGCGGCGTCGACCTCGCGGTCCCAGGCCCGGATGAAGTCGAGGGTCTGGTCGGCACAGCGGGACCGCTTGACGTTGTACGCCTCCATGTCGAGGTAGAGCGCGCTGCCCGGCTCGAAACCGAGGGCGGCGGCCCTGCGCACGGCGTCCCAGCCCTCGCTCGCACCCTGGCCCCAGGGGTCTTCGGTGCTCATCCGGTGGTTGCGCAGGTGTCTGCCGCGCACGCAGGGCGACTGCGAGCCCACGTAGATCGGCAGGATGCGCCAGCCCATCCGGTGCACCGAGCGCACCCAGTTGCGGTTGAGGTGGCGCTGGGTGCTGCAGGCACGGGCGCGGCCGCCGTAGTAGACGCCGATGGCGCGGTACTTGGAACGCAGCCAGGCGCGCATCGTGGACAGCGGCGGTGTGCGGCAGGTGTCGAAGCCGTAGCCGCGGTAGACCCGGGTCGGGCCGCCTCCGGAGGAGGCGCCGTCGTCGCCGCCGAGGCCGTAGGGGAGGTCCAGGCCGTCGAGCAGGCCGGTGTCGGCGAAGCCGAACGGGCCGTCGTCACCTCCGTCGCCGGGCGCCCGGGCCGGTCCCCGGGCGGGGGCCGCGTTCGGCGCGGAAGCCGTCGCCGGGGCCCGCTCGGCGACCGGCGCGGCGGGACGCTGCACGACGGCCTCGGCCGCGGTGGGCCCGGCCAGGAGGCAGGCAAGCACCATCGCCACGATCGCCCCGTGTCGGATGATCGGCTTGTGTTCGCGCATGCGTCGAGTGAACGCAGTCGTCTGCCCGCTTACGGGGGAGCCACGCCCCGTTGTCAGCCGTACGCAGCAACGCCCGGCCCCGGACGGGCCGCCGGGCGCCGGGGCCCGCTCAGTCCGCCACCGCCAGCAGCAGTCCCGAGGTGGGCACCCCCGTACCGGCCGTGACGAGCACGTGGGCCGCGCCCGGGACCTGGTTGACGCTGGTGCCGCGCAGCTGCCGCACCGCCTCCGCGATGCCGTTCATGCCGTGCAGGTACGCCTCGCCGAGCTGGCCGCCGTGGGTGTTGACGGGCAGCCGGCCGCCCAGTTCCAGACCGCCGTCCGCGGCGAATGCGGCTGCCTCGCCGCGCCCGCAGAACCCGTACTCCTCCAGCTGCATCAGGACGAAGGGGGTGAAGTGGTCGTAGAGCACGGCGGTGTCGACGTCCTGCGGCCCGAGGCCGGAGGTGCGCCACAACTGGCGCGCCACGACCGCCGACTCGGGCAGCCCGCACAGCTCCTGGTCCGGCCGGTAGTAGCCGGTCATCTGCTCCTGGCCGCGCCCCGCGCCCTGCGCCGCCGCCGCGACCACCGCCGGCGGGTGCCGCAGGTCGCGGGCGCGTTCGGCGGAGGTGACGACCAGGGCCTGGCCGCCGTCGGTCTCCTGGCAGCAGTCGAGCAGGCGCAGCGGCTCGACGATCCACCGCGAGGCGGCGTGGTCGGCCAGGGTGATGGGCCGGCCGTGGAACCAGGCGGCCGGATTGGTCGCCGCGTGCCGGCGCCCGGCGACGGCGACATGGCCGAAAACCTCCGGTTCGAGCCCGTATGTGTGGAGATAGCGCTCTGCCGACATGGCGACCCAGGACGCGGGGGTGAGCAGCCCGGACGGCAGGTTGACACCGAGCGCCGCGCCCTCCGCCGAGGGTTCGCGCTGCTGGACGCCGGAGCCGAAGCGGCGGCCCGAGCGCTCGTTGAAGGCCCGGTAGCAGACGACGACGTCCGCGACGCCGGTGGCGACGGCCATCGCGGCCTGCTGCACGGTGGCGCAGGCGGCCCCGCCCCCGTAGTGGATGCGGGAGAAGAAACCGAGTTCGCCGATGCCGGCCGCCTGGGCGACGGTGATCTCCGGGCTGGTGTCCATCGTGAAGGTGACCATGCCGTCCACGTCGGCCGGCGTCAGCCCGGCGTCCTCGACCGCCGCCCGCACGGCCTCCACGGCCAGTTTCAGCTCGCTGCGCCCGGAGTCCTTGGAGAACTCCGTGGCGCCGATCCCCGCGATCGCGGCCCGGCCGCCCAGGCCGTCGCGCCGTCGTACGCTCATCCGCCGCCCACCTCCACCACCGCGGTGCCCGTCACGTGCCGCCCACGCCGCACCGTGCCGAGGAACTCCACGGTCGCCTCCGTGCCGCGCACGGCCGTGACACTCCCGGTGAACACCAGTTCGTCGCCCGGGTGCGCCGGCGCGCCCAGCCGTACGCGCAGCGAGCGGAGCGCCGCGGAGGGGCCGAAGTGGCCAGTGAGGTAACGGCCGACGAGCCCGCCCGTGGTCAGGATGTTCAGGAAGACGTCGGGCGAGCCCTTGGCCCGTGCCGCGTCGGGATCGTGGTGGACGTCCTGGAAGTCGCGGGTCGCGATCGCCCCGGCGACGACCAGCGTCCGTGTGACGGGGATCCGCAGCTCCGGCAGGACGTCGCCCGTCCGCACCCCCGGTCCGGTCATCTCACACCTCCGCGCGGAAGACGGGCACGGCCGGCTCCCCGTCGGCGTGGCGGAACTCCAGCGTCACCGGCGTGCCGATGCGCACCTTCTCGTACGGCACGCCGACGACGCCGCCCAGGAGCCGGACGCCTTCGGCCAGTTCGACCAGGGCGACCGCGTAGGGCGGGTCGAAGGCGGGGAACGGCGGGTGGTGCACGACGACTCGGCTGAAGACGGTGCCGCGCCCGCAGGCCGGTAGCGTGTCCCAGGCGTCGGAGCCGCAGCCGTTGCAGCCGGGGAGCCACGGCAGCCTCAGGGTGCCGCAGGAGGAGCAGCGTTGGATGAGCAACTCGTGCCGCTCGACACCCTCCCAGTACCCGGCGTTGTCGCGGTTGACGACCGGGCGGGGCCGCCGCGGCCGCTCGCCCGGCGCCCGCGCGGGGGCGTACTTGAGGATGCGGAAACGGTGGCGGCCGGCGAGTTCGCCGTTCGCGCGGACGTCCATCCGCGTGGTGACGAAGTGGCCGCGGCCGAGCCGGGTGGTCTTGCGCGGCGACACGGACTCGATCACCGCGTCGAAGGTGATCCGGTCGCCGGGGCGCAGCGGCCGCAGGTACTCCTGCTCGCAGTCGGTGGCGACGACCGCCGTGCAGCCGGCCCCGTCGAGCAGCGCGAGGAGTTCGTCGTAGGCGCCGGCCCGGGAGCCGCCCCCGGCGGTGTCCGGGTGGCCGGAGAGCCCGCGCATGGTCCAGACCTGGAGCATGGGGGCCGGTGCCGCGCCGTCCGGCGGGACGGGGTGGCCCATCGCCTCGCACCAGTGCCTGATCATCGGCGTGTTGACGGGGTCCTTGCCCTCGCCCGCGACAGCGGCGGGGCGCCCCTCGTACGTCACCAGCCGCTCGTGAAGGTCGTCGTCCGTCGTCATGGCCGCCGTCACCGCCCCCAGTTTCTGACTGATCGTCAGATTGGCGAGAAGGTGGCGTCGCTGTCAAGACGTCCGGAACGGAAGGCGTTGTCCACAGGCTGTGGACAACGCCGGACACGACTGCGCGACGGCAGTGAGGCTGCCGTCGCGCAGTCGACCCCTTCAGCCCTCCGGCCCGCCACCCCGGCGGCGGGCCGGTCCGCTCACCACATGGGCCCGAAGTGGATGTTCAGCGACGGCTGGTTGATGGTGGTGAAGGCCGAACCGACCACACTGGCCGTGCTGTTCTGGTTGGAGGCCCCCGCCCCGGTCGCCGCCTGCTGCGTGGTCGTCACCGTCCCGAAGTTGTCGCGGCCCACGTTGCCGCCGCTGTTGCTCACCACGGTCGCGCTGGAAGTGCCACCCGCCACGGCGCCGTTGTCGGCCACCGCCGTGCCGGCGAACAGCGCCGCCGCCAGCGGCAGTGCGGCCAGGGCGGCCATGACTCGGGCGGTACGGATGCTTGCCATGTGTTTCCCTCCGAGGAGTGGATACCAGGTGCGCGGCGCGGCCGGCCGACCGCTCCGCCGGCTCTGCGACGTCGCCGCAAGCAGAGTTGCCCAGCACCATGACGGACAAGCCGGACCTTGATCCCTTTCGCTCGCAAGCGTGACGATCTGTCGACAAACCTCCACAACCGCCGCAGGCGACGCGACCGACCCCTCTCCGGCCGGCACAACCCGGGCCCCATGGGCGCGGAATCGTTACGGCACGACTTTCGGCCAATCCCGGCGCACATCCTCCCCGGACCGGCCGCCGCCGCCCGGGTGGCCACCGTGCTGCCGTTCGAGCGGAAGCCGCCCCGCAGTGGTGCGTGGCGCACCGGAAGGCACCCGTCCGCTTCCTACGCTCCGGCTGACGGACCCCGCCAACCGTCGCGCCCTCGCGCCGGGACGTCCCCCGCCCGGCCGCACCGCTTCCCCTGGGGAGAGATGTGACCCGGTCCCGTACCCGAACCGCGCCGGCCCGGCTGGTCGCCGCGCTGCTCCTGGCCGTGGCCTGGCTCGCCGGCTGCGCGGGGCACGCCCCGTCCGGGCACCCCCACGCCACGGACCCGACCGCCGCGCAGGACCGCCGGGCACCCCCGGCCGGACCCGGTCCGCGACTGCAGGACCCCCCGGAACTGGTCAGCCGCGACGGCGTCCTCAAGGCCGCCGTCGTCGTCGAGCGCCGCAAGGTGCGGGTCGGCGACCACCGGCTGTACGCCCTCACCTACAACGGGAGGTACATGCCGCCGACGCTGCGCGTCCGGCCCGGCGACCGCATCGACCTCACCATGACCAACCGGGTGCGGGAGGACACCAACGTCCATGTGCACGGGCTCCACGTCTCCCCGCGCAGCCCCGCCGACGACATCTTCGTCGCCATCAAGTACGGCGGGAGCCACCACTACACCTACCGGCTGCCGACCACCGTCACGCCCGGCACCTACTGGTACCACTCGCACGCCGACATGATGTCCGCCGCCCAGGTCGCGGGCGGGGAGTCGGGCGTCATCGTGGTGGACGGCCTGCGGCGGTACCTGCCCCCCTCGCTGCGCGGCATCACCGAACACGTGGTCGCGCTCAAGGACTTCCAGATCCACGGCGACGCGATCAAGACCCACAAACTGAAGATCGGGGCGCGCACCAACCGCACCGTCAACGGGCAGCAGAACCCGGTGATCGCCCTGCGGCCCGGCGAGACCCAGCTGTGGCGGCTGGCCAACATCGGCGCCAACATCTACTACCGGCTGCACCTGAAGGGCAGCCGCTTCCACGTGATCGCCCAGGACGGGTACCCGGTCCGGCGGGTCTACGCGGCGGACACCCTGGTCATCGCCGCCGGCGCGCGCTTCGACGTCCTGGTGCAGGCCGGCGGCCGGCCCGGCACCACCACGCTGGAGACCCTCGCCTACGACACCGGCAAGGCCGGCAACCGGTTCCCCCGCACCGGCCTGGCCACCGTGGTGACCGGCGGCACCCCGATGACCCCGGCGCGGATCCCGGTGGACTTCGCGCCGGGCGAGGACCTGGCGCACGCCGTGATCGCGGACCGCAAGACGGTGGTGTTCACCGAGAACGCGGCGGGCGACGTGTTCTACGTCAACGGCCGCACGTACGCGCCCGGCCGGGTGGACTTCACCTCCGTCCTCGGCACCGTCGAGGAGTGGACCGTCCGCAACGACAGCGACGAGGAGCACTCCTTCCACGTCCACACCAACCAGTTCCAGCTGATGAGCACCGACGGGAAGGCGAGCGACCCGGACCACCGCTGGTTCGACACCGTCAACGTGCCCGCCCGCGGCAACGTCGTCATCCGCGTCCCCTTCACGGACTTCACCGGCCGGACGGTGCTGCACTGCCACATCCTCAACCACGAGGACATGGGCATGATGGCGGTCCTCGACATCGTCCCGCCCCGTCACCGCGGCAAGTGACCGTGCCGGGGAGGCGCCCCCGGCACGGCCGGCCGCGTCAGCGCGTGCCGAAGCGCCGCGCCGCCGCCACGACCGCCTCGCCCATGGCGGCACTGCCCGTGTGCCCGGAGTCGTCGATCACCTGGAGCTCCGCGCCGGGCCACGCCTTCGCCAGCTCCCACGCGGTCGTCAGCGGACTGCCCAGGTCCAGCCGCCCGTGGATCAGCACCCCCGGGATACCGGCGAGCCGGTGCGCGTCCCGCAGCAGCTGCCCCTCCTCCAGCCAGGCGCCGTTGGCGAAGTAGTGGGCGCAGATCCGTACGAAGGCGACCAGGTCGTCGTCCGGCCGGTCGCCGTAGGCCCCCGGCTTGCCGTTGGTCTCGTGGGCGATGACCGCGTCCTCCCAGGTGACCCAGTCGTGTACGGCCTTCGCCCGCACCGCGGCGTCCGGGCTGTTCAGCAGCCGGTCGTACGCGGCAGGCAGGTTCCCGTCCCGCTCCCCGGGCGGCACCCCGTCCCGGAACGCCTCCCACGGCCCGGGCACCAGCCGGGCCACACCCCGGTAGAGCCAGTCGATCTCGTCCCGGCGGGTCGTCGTGACCCCGACGATCACGATCTCCGACACCCGCTCGGGGTACCGCTGCGCGTACGCCAGGATCAGCGTCGAGCCCCACGAGCCGCCGTACAGCATCCACCGCTCGACGCCCAGGTGTTCGCGCAGCCTCTCCATGTCGGCGATCAGGTGCTCGGTGGTGTTGTGCTCGAGCGACACCGCCGGGTCCGAGGCGTGCGGCAGGCTCTGCCCGGACCCCCGCTGGTCGAACAGCACGATCCGGTACACCTCCGGATCGAAGGTCTTCCTGCTGCCCCGCTTCCCCCCGGAGCCCGGGCCCCCGTGCACGCACAGGACCGGCTTGCCCTCCGGGTTCCCGCTGGTCTCCCAGTAGACGCGCTGCCCGTCCCCGACGTCGAGCAGCCCCGACGCGTACGGCTCGATCAACGGAAACCCCGCTGCGGCCATCACGATCCCCTCCTCCGTACCGGCGAACGACCCCGCGAGGCTAGCCGTTCGCGCACCGGACCGCGGGCCCGCCGTCACTCGGGGCCGGAGCGCGGCCGGGGGAAGGGCCCGGGCTCCGCCGGTCCGTCCTCCCCGCCCCGGGCGGAGGGACGGTACGGGTCCAGGGCCGGCAGCTCTGGCACCAGGTGGGCGTGGGCCCGGCAGACGGCCGCCGTCTCGGCGATCGACACCAGCGGGGTACGGATGTGGGACCAGCCGCCGGAGGCGTCGCCCGCCACCGCGACGCCCACCCGGTCCCGGGCGATGGCGGTCGCGGCGCTCGTCGCCTCGGACGAGATGTCGCCCAGGCCCACCTCGGCGGTCTGCTTGTTGACGCGGTGCACGACGCGCCCGGAGAGCTGCGACCGGAGCGCGGCGGCGCCCCTGCCGAGCTCGACCCCGAAGCGCTGCCCGCAGATCTCCAGGTAGATGCCGACCGCGCGGGCCCGCTGGGCCAGCCGGATCAGGTCGGCCACCATGCGGTCCCGGCGTTCCTCGTCCTTCTTCGTCGCACTGAGGAAGAGTTCGGCGACCTCGTCCACCAGCACCACGACGGGCACCGGCCGCACGTACGCGGGC
Source organism: Streptomyces sp. NPDC058864 (assembly GCF_042742985.1). Lineage (NCBI taxonomy): Bacteria > Bacillati > Actinomycetota > Actinomycetes > Kitasatosporales > Streptomycetaceae > Streptomyces > Streptomyces sp. NPDC058864. The sequence continues at coordinate 68,328 of NZ_JBHYMQ010000006.1, forward strand.
AGCCCCCAGATGTCGGAGGCCACCTCCTCGTCCGGGCTGTCCAGCGCCGTGCGCTGGCACTCCTTGAGCAGCGCGAAGCGGTGCTCCATCTCCCCCACGAGCGCGCCCAGCAGCTCCGCCGCCTGCTCCCGGTCGGTCGCCAGGGCCGACAGCCGGGCCGCGTACGGGATCTGCTCCACCCCGCCCTTGCAGTCGATCCCCACCAGGGCCACCGGCAGCCTGGCCAGATTCATGATCAGGTTGCGCTGGTACACCGACTTGCCCGACTGGTTCGCCCCGAGGGTGAGCGCGTGCGGGACCTCCCGGTAGTTGCGCACAAAGGCGGTGCCGTCGTCCCGCAGCGCCACCGGCACCACCATCGGCCCGGACGGCAGGCGGCGCGGCATCCGTACGTCGCGGAGCACGTCGTAGCCGGTCATCCGCAACTCCACCACCCCGGGGCCGAGCTCGACCACGTGCACCGCGTGCACCCCCCAGGCGTGGCGCAGCCGGTTGGACGCGGCGATCACGTCGGCCGGCTCCAGTCCGCCGGGCAGCCGCAGCCGCACCCGCATGCCGGTCAGCGAGCCGCCCACCCGGCGGATCCTCGGCGGCACCGGCCGCGCCTCCCGGCGCCCCACCGCCCACCCCGCCAGCGCCCGTGCCCGCGACGGCGGTGCGGCCAGCCCGCAGGCCACCATGGTCGAGCCGTAGGTCGACAGGAACCGCCCCCAGGCCAGCGGCAGCCCGAACAGCAGCCAGAACGCGACCGGGAACCGTTCACGGGCATAGGCCAGGCCACCGGCCGTGGCCAGCAGCAGACCCAGGAGCGCGACACCCGTCATGGTGATCAGCCCTTGCCGTTCGGGACGGCGGCCGGAACGGGCGCGGCGACCGCCCGCGGCGTGCGAGCAGACCCATATGCCCGGTTTGACCGTTAAGCGTATTCTTCCAGCCCCGCCCCCGCCCCCCGGTCACCGACACCGGGTTCCGTCCGCGGTGCCGCCCCCGCCTTCCGGAGACCGTGGACGTGGTCGGCGAAGTACACGGCGCGGCCGACCGGCCGGAGGTCTCACACCTGCCGGTCAACGAGCGTCAACGTGCGGCACCTGCGACCGACGGCGGGCACGCAGGGCGGAGCGGAGCTCATGTCCGAAGTACAGCAGAGCAAGCGCGCTCAGGGCGATGAGCGCGGGCGCGATGGCTTCGGGGCGCAGGCTCTGCATCATCCGCCCGGCGCGGGTCCATGCGCGGGACTGGCTCTGGTAGTCCATCGCGATCAGCCACCACACGGCCGACACCATGCAGGTCAGGGAGAGCAGCAACCCTGACCAGTGGGCGACCCACCACCGCGTCGCGCGCGTGCCGGACAAGATGCCACCGTCTCCTCGACGAACGAACCGGGACGGGCGAGCCTATGTTCGGCGGGTGCCCTGTGTGAAGCTCCGGGGCGACGAGGGGGAGCACGGTGCCGTCGCGCACGAAGAAGGGGCGCCCCCGTGTCTTGGGGCACCCCTTCCGTTCAGCGCCTCGGATGTGAACCCACGGCGGCATCCGCTGAGCGACGACGGTTCTCGATACCTTCCACCCGGCGTGTAGGCGAGCGATAAAGCCGCCGCCGGGTGACGCTGGGCCCGCCTCTGTTCCTGATGCGCGTGTCACACCGCATCCGTAGAGTCCGCCTGTTCACAGGGGAGGGATGGGAGTCCGATGAAGATCGGCAGAACGGTCCGGGCCGCCGTCACGGCGGGTCTCGTAGGAGCCTTCGCGGGGTGCGCCCCGGGCGGGACCGGGTCGGGGGACGCCGGGCCTCCGGCGTGGACCGGGCCGAACCGCTACGCGTCCGCCGAGCGGCTGCCGGAACGGCCGGCCCCTGACGGCACGACGATCGTGGTCGGGAATCCCGCGGCCCGTTCGACGGTGCACGTGTACGAGGATCCGCGCTGCCCCGTCGTCGAGGAGTACGAGCGGACGGGCGCCGAAGCGCTCCGGGAGCTGCTGCTCACGGGGGACGTCAGGGCCGAGTACACCTTCGCCTCCTTCAAGGACGACCGGCTCGGCGGCGACGGCTCGAAGCGAGCCGTGAACGCGCTGCGGGCTGCGCTGGAGAAGGGGAAGTTCGTCGAGTACCACGCGGTGCTCTTCGAGAACCAGGCTGTCGTCGAGAGCAGTGGCGGGTTCACCACCGAGCGCCTCCTGAAGCTCGCCGAGAAAGTTCCGGGGCTCCGCGACGCGGCATTCGACCTGGCTGTCAGGACGATGAAGCACGGCTCGTTCGTCACCGCCTCCCAGCAGGCCTACCAACGGACCGGCGACGACCCGATCGGCCCCGGCACACCCACCGTCGTCGTCAACGGCCACACCATCGACGGCGGTCTGTACGGCGCCAACTTCGACGCGAAGGCGCTCCGTCTCCTGGTGTCGGACCTTCACGAGCGCCCCGGTACGTGGGACGCGGTCTACGTGCCTCTCAAGAAGGAGATGGAGGCCGAGGCCACCGAGTCCTGAACGGGCGGGGAGGCAGTAATGCCCTGCCGCGAGCATCCGCGGCGCCGTGGCATGCGGCACTCGATCGCCGAGAAGACGCCGGGAGAGCCCCGGGGTGTTGTGCCGAGGTCTCGCCAGTGCGGCCAGGCGCAGTGCTTCGGGCACCACCGACGTGCGCGGCCGCCGACGTACCGGACCAACGGATCCCTGCTGGTGGACGCGATCGGGGCGCGTGCGATGATGCGCGCTTCTGACGTTCGAAAGGAACCCCGGCGCTATGCCATCGCGCAAGTGTCATCAGCTCGCCATCGTGGCCGTCACCGGAGCACTAATGCTGCCGCAGGCCGTCGCCCTGGCGCCCACCACAGCCGCAGCGGCGACTGTGACGAACGTGGCGACATCACTGCCCGCCCGGCCGAGCTCCGTGCCGCCGGCGGACCACATATCCGGTTCCGGGCAGGTGATGGTCTGGAGCCAGCAGACCTCTGCCGACGCCCGGCCCCACGGTTGGCTCGCAACGCGCGGAGGCACCCCCCAGGATCTCGGGCCGCTCGCCGACACCGCCGACACCGTGCAGGTCGCCCCGGTGTCCGTGCAGAACGGCGTGGTGGCTGTCGCCACCTCGACGAACCCCAATGGCGCCCTGGCGGACCACGTCACGCTGCGCCATCTGGACTCCGGGGCCGAAAGCACGCTCTCCGTCGACTACGACCAGTCCGGGGAAGGCACCGAGCACTACCGCGGACAGGCCGGTGACGGCGCCCTCGTCGAGCAGAACTACCTGCAGGACTCGGCCTATCGCGCACGCCTGCTGCTGCGCACTCCTGGCAACGAGGACCGGACGCTGCTCTCCGACGACTCGCAGTACGAGGTCCTCGCCTCGGATGCGAACGGCGCCCTGGTGCTGAGGAAGGACGCCAACTGGCAGTACGTCGTCGTGTACGTCGACTTCGCATCCTCCGCCGTGGTCACCGTCGACCGGCCCGCGTCCCAGGTGCTGCCGCAGGGCCTGGAGTTCACCCCCAGCCGGGTGGGGTTCGTCGACGGCACCGTCCTGACGGAGTGGCAGCGGTCGGCGCCGGACGACGGCCCGTCCACCGTCACCCTGCCGGTCGACGGAGTCCGCTGGATCAGCGACGACACCCTCGCCTGGTACAGCTGGAGCCAGACGGACGGCGGCAACGAACTGTTCGCCATGTCCCGGGACGGCTCCACACCGGCCGCAGATCTCGGCGGGACCTTCACCTCCATCTCGGTGGGCGACGACGGCCGGATGCGGGTGTCGCTCTACCGGCCGGACACCGACGCCCGGATCCAGACTCTCGTCGCCGGACGGGTGTCCACGGCCGTGGGCGATGCCACCACGATCCCTGCCGGTCCGGCCCGGCTGGACGCCATGGCGCTCTCCGGCGGCACCCTCTACACCAGCGACGACTCCTCCCGACGGGACGGCGTGCTGCTCGCCGGCAACCTCTCGGTGGGCGCGGCCGGGGCCTCGGCGGGCAGCCCGTCGCGGGTGCTGGCCTACTCCTCCGGGCTCGTGCACTCCACGCTGGCCGCCGCAGGCGGCAGGGTCCTGACCGATCAGGGCAGTGGCTACGAGGTCTACCAGGACGGCAAGCGGGTCGGTGCCGCCCTCCCGCACGCCGCAGACGCCCGGGTGGTCGACTTCGACGGCCGGTACGTTCTGTCCGACGACCCGGCCTCCAGCGCCGGACCTCTGCTGCAGACCGTCACCAGCGGTGCGAGCAGGCATGTGCCGGGCGGCTCCGCCCTCGACGGAGGCGCCCTCTACACCTCGGCCTCCAACGGCTCCGGTTGGTCCATCCGGCGCACCGACCTGGCCACCGGCACGGTGAGCACTGTCGCCACGGTGGACCGTGAACCCGGTAACCTGCAGGTACGGGGCTCCTGGATCCTGGTGACGCCCTACGGGGCTCCCTCCACCAGCAGTACCCTGCTCAAGGCCGGAAGTACGTTCCGCATGAGCGTGGACGCATCGGTGCAGGTCCCGATCCTGGGTACGAACGTCCTGTACACCTTCGGCAGGACCGACGGTGTCGTTCAGCCCACCCTGAACGCGCAGGTCCTGGGAGTGGCGGGAGCCACGGCCCGCCCCCTGTTCGTCCTGCCGGGCCGACTCACCAGCGTCTCCGCCGTTCGGTGGGCGGCGGACCGCGATGCGCCGTGGGCCGCATGGATGAGCACCGACGGGGTCACCCACGTGGTGTGGGCAGGCGCGCCGACCCGCAGCAGTGCCTCCGCCCCGACCGGCTTCAGCCCCAACGGCGACGGCTCGGCCGACACCTGGAACCCGGCATGGCGGTACAACCGGCCGGTCACATGGACGCTCACCCTGAAATCCGGCACCACGCCGGTGCGTTCCCTCAGCGGGACGACGTCGGACGGTCTGGTGAAGCCGGCCTGGACCGGCACCACCGACTCGGGAGCCAAGGCGGCCGAGGGCTCCTACACCTGGACGCTGACGGCCAAGGACACGGTGACCGGCGTTCCGGCCACCGCGGTCACCGGCACCGTGGCGCTGCGCCGGAAGGTTCCCACTGCGTCGATCAAGGCGCCGACCGTGGCCGCCACCGCTTCGACGACCGCGCAGGTTCCGGTCACCTGGTCGGCGACGACTCCGGGTGCGAAGTCCTACGACGTCGCCTGGAAGGTTGCCGGCCGCAGCACCACGGGTGTGTGGAAGCTGGGACCGCTGCAGACCTGGCGCACCGGCACGACCACGACGTCGGCGGTCTTCGGCAAGTCCGGCAGCCCGGTCAAGCCGGTCGCCGGTCTGACCTACCGCTTCTACGTCCGCGCCCACGACGACGCCGGCCAGACCGGCCCGTGGAGCCCGGCGGCACTCAGTGGCATCCCGGTCGACGACCGCTCGTCGGCACTGCTCTACAAGGGCACATGGAAGTCGGTCACGGCAGCCTCCGCCTGGGCTGGAACCGAGCGCACCTCCGCGACCACGGGCGCCTACGTCTCCTTCTCGGCGGACGGCACGCAACTGCGTATCGTGGCCACCCGGAAGGCCGACGGCGGCCGCTTCGCGATCGTCGTGGACGGCACGACCGTGGGCACGGTGAACACCTACGCGGCCAAGACCGCCTACCGACAGGTCGTCTTCACGCGCACGCTCGGCTCCACGATCAAGACGCACAAGGTCCAGCTGCGCGTCCTTTCAGGCAGCGCCTCCGGCCGGTCCACCGTGCATCTCGACGCCGTCATGATCACCCGCTGAACCACCCGGCGCCCGGATCCGGCGAGACAAGCCCAGGAAAAGCCCCGTGCGAGCTCACTCGCACGGGGCTTTGTGCCGGTCGCTCCCGGCGACCGCTACTCGCTGAGCTACGAGTTCCGAGTCACCGACGAAGACGATCCGACAACCGACCGAGTCCGTCCCGATCGGCGTCGGTCGATGGTTCCAAGGCGGCCATACTGGAGATGTGTCCGAGACTTCCCTCAGCCTGAACCGTTACGACGGACCCGCCAGGGTCGGCGGCATCGACTTCGCCGAGGTCCGCCTCGTCGAGCACGCCGGAACCGAGGGCGGTGAGTCCCGCAAGGTCTGGGAGGGGACCGCCGAGGCCAACCGCAGCGAGGCACCGGGCATCAGCCCGGAGTGGGCGCTGAAGTCAGGGCCGTTGGAGGTACGCCTGCCGCACGGCGCGGTCGGCAGTGCCAACATCCGTAGTATCTCACTCGCGTACGGCGACATCTGGGTTGTCGAACTGCTCGGTGTGGGCCCGTCCCCCATGGCCTGAGCGTCGCCGGTCCACTGAGCGCTCGGCCTTGCGCCGCTGCCCGGTCCCACGACCTTGAGGTCGCGGAGGCGGGCCCGTTGGCTCCGCACCCGCCCGCGGGACCGTGCCGTTCTCAGGGCAGAAATTCGTAGAACGGGCGGTCAGGCGCACGGTTGCGAGAACACACGGTCACATCCTCACCCCTGAGGTAAGCCAGCAGCCACTCACCGAACGTCATCACGTGGAGAGTCCACGCCGGGCTGTCGAACTCCTGGACCACGACGCGCCAGGGCGACGAGGGGTCGTCGGGAACGCGGAGGAAAACCGACTCGCCCGTCGTGGCCGTCGCCACCGGTATCAACTCGCCGGGACCCGCCCCCACCGGACTGGGCAGAAACTCCGCCATGTCCTCATCACGCCAGTGCTCGATGTCCCCCCTGATCTTCACTCCCAGACTGTGCAGAAGATGACCTGCGGGATGCTTCAGATACAACTGGCCGTTGATCTCGATCGAGCCATAGGCATCGACGGTCTCACGGAAGTCCGCAGGAAACTCGATACCGAGTTCCTGCTCCAAGTCCGTCCACGGAGCCGGATCCGACCAGTTGAACCGGGGCTCACCCAACAAGGCTTCGATCTCTGCAAGCGTTGCCATCGCCATACCCTTCTGGCACTCCAGCCGTAGATCGCAATCTTGCCGGTGGGGCGACGGGGAGACGGGTCAAACAGCGGCCACACAGTACGTGTTACAGGCTTCTCTACCTCATCAAGACGCTTCCGCCGTGCAGAGCGCGGCGGCGCCGCGGCTTGACGCAGCCGCCATGGGGCGAGCCTCGAAGTTCGGGGCCCACATCAGGCTATTGCGGGCAGGCAAGGAGCCGGCCCGGTCCACGGCCGGCGCACGGTCCCCGATCTCCCGCCCGATGGCAACGGTGCCCCCGGACACGAAGAAGGGGCGCCCCCGTGTCTTGGGGCACCCCTTCTGTCCAGCGCCTTCGCCGGCCATTGCGGAGAGTGTGGGATTTGAACCCACGGTGACATCGCTGCCACGACGGTTTTCAAGACCGTTCCCTTAGGCCGCTCGGGCAACTCTCCCCGCGCCGCGGAGTCCGGCTGGTGGGCCGGGCGGCGCGGGGACAGCCTAACGGGTCGGCTCAGCTGGTGCTGTCGCCCTTGCGTTCGCCGAGGGTGAGGGTGGCGGTGCGGGTCTGGCCGCCACGGGTGTACGTGAGGTTCACCTTCTCGCCGGGCTGGTGCTGCCAGATCTCGCCGATGAGGGTGGGGCTGGAGTCGACGACGGTGTCGTCGAACTTGGTGATGACGTCGCCGGAACGCAGGCCCGCCTGGTCGGCGGGGCCGCCCGCGGTGACGGCGTCGGCGCCGGTGGCGATCTTGGCACCCTCGCCGCTGTAGCTGGAGTCGACGTGCACGCCGATGACCGCGTAGACGGGCACGCCGGTCTTGATCAGGCCCTCGGCGACGCGGCGGGCCTGGTCGATGGGGATGGCGAAGCCCAGGCCCACGCTGCCGGACTGGGTGACACCGTCGTTGCCGCCGGTGGACTGGATGGCGGAGTTGATGCCGATGACAGCACCCTCGGAGTTGAGGAGGGGGCCGCCGGAGTTGCCGGGGTTGATAGAGGCGTCGGTCTGTATGGCGCTCATGTAGGAGGCGTTGGAACCCTCGCCGTCGCTGGAGGCGATGGGACGGTGCAGGGCGCTGACGATGCCGGTGGTGACGGTTCCGGAGAGCCCGAAGGGGGCACCGATGGCGATGGTGGAGTCGCCGACGGCCACCTTGTCGGAGTCGCCGAGGGCGAGCGGGGTGAGCTTGTCGGGGGTGACCCCCTTGAGCTTGATGACGGCGACGTCGTAGCCCTGGGCGCGGCCGACGACCTCGGCCTCGTACTTCTTGCCGTCGGAGAACGTGGCGGTGAGCTTGCCGCCGTCGGCCGCCGGGGCGACCACGTGGTTGTTGGTGAGGATGTGGCCTTCCTTGTCGTAGACGAAGCCGGTGCCGGTGCCGCTCTCCTGGCGGCCGCTGGCCTCGATCGTGACGACGCTGGGGAGGGCCTGCTTGGCGATGCCCGCGACCGAGTCGGCGGCACGGCTGAGGTCCTTGGGGTTGCCGACCGAGGAGACGGTGGTCGAGGAGGAGCTGTCGTTGCGGTCCGCGGCCCAGAAGCCGACCCCGCCGCCGACGCCTCCCGCGACGAGTGCGGCGACCAGGACTGCCGCGACCAGGCCGCCGTTGCCGCGCTTCTTGGGTGCGGGGGCGGCCGGCACCGGCGTGCCCCAGACCGGGCCCGCGGGACCGGACGGGCCCATGGGGCCGGAGGGCCCGGCGGGGCCGCCGTACGGCAGGGTGGGCGGCGGTGCGACCGGCGGCAGGGGCGCGGTGTGCACCTCGGCGGGCGGTGCCACGGGGGCGGCCGGGGGAGCGGCCTGGGGCGCGGCAGGGGACCCGGCGGGGGGACCGGCCGGAGGCGCCGCCGCGGCAGGTGCCTGTGCGGCGGGGGCCGCGGGAGCCGCGGGAGCCTCCGTGGCCGCGGGGGCGGCGGCCGGCCCCGGTTCCGGCGCCTGTGCCTCGGCCGGGGTGTCGGCCGGCGGGGCGGCGGCCGGCGCGGGAGGCGCAGCGGGAGCGGCGGACACAGTGTCAGCGGGCGGCTGGGTCGGCAGCGCCGCCGGGACCGGGCCGACCTCGTTCTCGGTGCTCACGGCTGTTCTCCTCGGATATGCGTTGTATGCCGTGCGTACGGTTACGGCTACGGTACGTACGACGACCGTCGTGATGGACACAGCTTTTCCCACCGGGTGTCAGACCGCCGTAAGCAGCGGCCGTTCCCGGTCCGGCGGATGGCACGATAGCCCGGTGACCGATCTCCGCGCGATCCAGGTCGTGGCTCACCGGGGAGCGTCCGAGGACGCCCCGGAGCACACGCTCGCCGCCTACCGGAAGGCCATCGAGGACGGCGCGGACGCCCTGGAGTGCGACGTACGCCTCACCGCCGACGGCACGCTGGTCTGCGTGCACGACCGCCGGGTGAACCGCACCTCCAACGGGCGGGGCGCGGTGTCCGCGCTGGAACTGGCCGACCTCAGGACCCTGGACTTCGGCAGCTGGAAGGCGGAGGCCGGCACCGGACGGGCCGGGGGGCCGCGGCGGCGCCCGTCCGCGGAGCTGCGCTCCCTCCTCGACGCGGACGCCGAGGCCCCCGACCGCTCCGACGGCGACCCCGACGAGCTCAGCCGCGTCCTGACCCTCGAGCGGCTGCTGGAGCTGGTCGCGGACACCGGCCGCCGGGTGGAGCTGGCGATCGAGACCAAGCACCCCACGCGCTGGGCGGGCCAGGTCGAGGAACGGCTGGTGGAGCTGCTGGACCGGTTCGGGATGCTGTGGCCCGAGCCGGGCGAGCCGTCCCGGGTCCGCGTCATGAGCTTCTCCTCGCGCTCCCTGCGCCGGATCCGGATGGCCTCGCGCGACCTGCCGACCGTCTTCCTGATGCAGTACGTACTGCCCCGGCACCGCGACGGCCGGTTGCCGGCCGGGGTGGGGATCGCCGGTCCGGGCATCCGCATCCTGCGCGCCAACCCCGGTTACGTGGAGCGGCTGCACGAGGCGGGGCACCGGGTGCACGTGTGGACGGTCAACGAACCCGAGGACGTCGAACTCTGCGTACGGCTCGGCGTCGACGCCGTCATCACCAACCGCCCGCGGCAGGTGCTGGCCCAACTCGGGCGCTGCTGAACGGAATACGGACGATCGCACTCCCCGGGCGGTGTGCACCGGCGCGTTCCGAACCTGTTCGATCGTTGGGTGTGCCCCAAGAGATCGCAGTTGGCCGGTTTCCGGCCCAGAACGAGAGGGCATCCATCCCGTGGCGTGGGGTGAAGGAGGTCTCGGGGGTGGCGTTGGTGGTGGCCCAGGAGGTGCCGACGTCCTCGACCATGGCCTTGCCTCATGGTCCGGCGGGCGTGGCCGAGGCGCGGCGCAGGCTGCGCAAGGAACTCTGCGCGTACGGGGTCGCGGAACCGGTCGTCGACGACGCCGTTCTCATCCTGTCGGAACTGCTCAGCAACTCCTGCCGGCACGCCCGGCCGTTGGGCGAGGACGCACCGTCCTCGGGCGGCAGCGGTATCAGGGCCGCCTGGCGGATCGAGGAGGACGGGCTGCTGACGGTGGAGGTCACCGACGGCGGCGGGCCCACCCGCCCGCTTCCGGCCAGCCCCTCGCTCACCGCCCGCGGCGGCCGCGGGCTGGGCATCGTACGGAACCTGTCGCTGCGCTGGGGCGTGCGCGACGCCCCCGGCGAGGTCACGGTGTGGGCGATGCTCGCGGTGCGCAGCCGGCACGCGCGGCGTGACGACCTCGTGCCCCAACTCGACGTCCCGATCGACTTCGCGGACCCCTTCGACGACCTCGCGTAGGTCCCGCGGGGCGGTTGCCGGGCCTCCACGGGCGCGACCTCCGATGAGGGCGGACGGCGTGGCGCTAGGCTCACGGCCGGAACACCGCCGTTACCGGGAGAGATCGAGCCATGGCGAAGAAGCGCCCGACGAAGACGAAGGCCCCCGCCCGCCCGCAGATCACCGACGGGGAGATCCCCGCCGTCGGGGCCCGGGAACCCTGCCCGTGCGGCTCGGGCCGGCGTTACAAGGCGTGCCACGGCCGTGAGGCGGCGCACGCGGTGACGGAGCTGGTGCGGCGTCCCTTCGAGGGCCTGCCGGGCGAGTGCGACTGGGTGGCGCTGCGCGAGCTGGTGCCCGCCGCCACGGCCGAGTTGACGCTCAAGGACCCGCTGCCGGAGGGCGTGCCGTCCGTCACGCTGGCGACCGTGCTGCCGATGGCCTGGCCGGGGCTGCGCCGGGACACCGGCGCGGTGCTGCTGGGCCTGCAAAACGACACCGCCTCCGGGGACATCAGCCGGGACCTGGCGGACACCCTGCTCCGCTCGCTGCGGGCGGAGCCGGGCAACCCGGTGGGCGGGGAGCGCCCGGCGCCCGACGGTCCCCGGCTGCAGGACCTGCTGGACCTCGGCGCCGCGTTCGAGCCCGTGGTGCACACCGGTTTCGAGTTCTGGCTGGAGAACGCGGAGTCCGCCACCGGCGAGGTCGCCGCCTCCCTGGAGCGGGCGAACGCGGCCGTGATCCCGACCGTGCGGCTGACCGGTGTCGACGCGGCGTACTGGTGCGAGACCCCGGAGAAGAACCACCTGCGCTGGGTCATGCCGCACCCCGAGGAGCAGTTGCTGGACGCGCTGGCCCGGCTGCATGCCGCGGGCGCCTCGTCGCTCGGCGAGGACACCCGGCTGGTGGGCTCCTTCCGGGCGCACGGGCTGGTCGTCCCGGTGTGGGACCTGCCGACGGGCGTCTCGGCGGACGAGGTCGAGAAGCCGGCGGCGGCCTTCGGCGAGCGGCTGGCCGAGGCGCTGGAGCGGACGGCCCCGCTGACGCCGGAGGAGCGGCGGGCGCGCAGCGGTTTCACCAACCGGCAGATCACCCTGAGCTGACCGGTCTCCCGCGCCGGCAGCCGCAGTTCAGGCCTTGATCGCCGCTGGGTGATCCTGGTCACAGCCGCTGCCGGCCGGGCCCGGAACGCGGGCCTGAACCCGTACCCCGGATTTGCGTACGGGCGAAGTCTTGTTACCGTTTAAACAGTCCGGTCGCTGGTGCATCCCCCGTCGCCAGCGACCGGACGTTTCCATGTCCGGGTCAATGCTCGGATCCACTGCGCAGCAACGGGCGTTCCCCGCCCTGCTCGGCGATCTCCGCCACCGCCGTGTACGGCCCCGCCGCCCCCGCCACCGTAGGCTCGCGCGGCGTCTCGCAGCTCCCGCTCCCCCCGTCCGCGGTGATGACACACCGCGCCTGCACCGTCCGGCCGTCGGGGGCCATGAGGGTCAGCACGCCGTCCAGGGGCCGCCCCGTGGTGTTGCTGTAGTACGTGCGCGCCCAGGTGTCGCCGTCCTCGCCGATGGTGCAGGTCTGCGCCCGCAGGCCTGCCGGCGAGGTGAGTTGGGGACCGCACGATGCGGTCTGGCGTTCGGATCCGGCCAGCTTCGGCAGGCTGTCGAAGACACTGGAACCGCTTGACAGGGGCTTGTCGTCGGTGACCGCCGTCGTCACGTCCACGGGCACGGCGGGGAGTACGGTCCCGGCGGTGGCGCCGGTCAGGGGCAGCATCGCGGCGACCGCCACGACCGTGGCGAGGGCGGCCATCCGCAGGTTCGGCGCACGCATCATGCACAGAACATAGCGGGAGAAACGGACATGGAGCGGGGGTCGTTGCCCATTCGCCGGGCAACGATTCCCGCTCCTACCCGAACGAGTGACGGCCGACGGCGACGACGGCCGTCACGCACCTCCCACGGGCCCCGCCGCGGGGCCCCGGTCAGTACGAGAGCCGGCTGCCGTCCGGCGCCGTACGCCCCGCCTGCACGAGGGTGTCGACGACCACCCGCACGCTCGGCAGCCACGGTGCCCGGTCGCCCGGGTCCACCACCGGCCGCCGGACCCAGCGTGCCCCCGCGGTGCCGCCGGATCCGACCGGGGAGGGCGGCAGGACGAGGTAACCGCCCTCGCCGTGGTACCGCAGCGAACTCGGCACCCATTCGTGGCGGTCGAGCAACTCGCCGAGCTCTTCCAGGGAGTACGGCTCCACCAGCACCGCGAAGCGCGTGGGGGTGGCCACGACCGGGCCGGTGCGCACCCCCAGCTTGCCGAAGGCGCCCAGCGCGCGCGCCCCCGCCACGGCCGGCAGGCTCACCGCCGAGACCCGGTCGCCGGTGGCGAGCACGAGCGGCTGGTCCGGCCGCCGCGTCCACCACCAGCGGACCATCCGTGGATCGCGGGTCGCCGCGAGGAGGCCCGGATCGTGCGGATGGGCGCCCGGCACCGGACAGTCGGGCCGCAGGCAGGCGCAACCGCCGCGTGCGTCCGTACCGGCTCCGGGTACCACGGGCCAGTGCCACCGTTCGGCGCAGGTGAGCGCCGCACGCAGCAGCTCGGGACTGCTCTTGCGTCGCTTTCCGAGGATCTCGCGCATCTGCGCTCGTTCCTTTCCGTTAGCGCTCAGGGATCTGCCCATGACACAACGTAATCTGGAGCACACCGCTTACGAGTCAGCGCATCACGTCTCGAGCCGAGCGTGGAACGTGGCGGGGGGTGGCGCACACTGGCGCTTGTTCGTCCTGCGGAGTGCTGGGAACTGCTGCGTGTGCTTGCGTGTGCTGCTGTGTGCGGTCCCGCTGGCTGTGCAACAACCCCGCCTGGGGGGAGGGTCGGCCGTCTCCGTCTATGACGCCCTGGCCGGGCGCCGGGTTCCTGAGGCCGCCAACTCCCATCCCGTACGTACCCACTGCGATGGATATGACGCGCTGTCGAACCCCTTCAGTCGACAACTAATTGTGGCACGCGGTGCCCTTTTTCGGCCATAGTCCTGCATCTCCCCGGACTCGCCGACACCAGCCCTTCCACCTGCGCAATCCTGGACACACCCACGAGTACGCGGTAGAAGGGAATCCATTGATAGCGGCGCAGCATGAGCTTGGGGGTTTGCGATGCTATTGACGGAAATGCGCTGCTCTGCGGAGCCGTCGCCGCGGCACGACGAAGATCGTGAAAGCCGGCGGCCATGAGCGCCGCGCGCCTTCCGAAAGTGGCCGGAATCGACCCACCCATTCCGACACCGGCGCACACTGCCTCCCCCGTGGTCGAACGGCAATCCCATCCGGATGACCCGGACGCCCGTCCCGGGACACCGGATCAGGTCGGCCAACTCACCGCCGCGCAGGACAGGCTGGCCTCCTGGATCTCCGACCTGACCACCCTGCACGAGCTCACGGAGCGGCTGGCCAGGACCGCGACCCTGCACGACGCGCTGCGCGAACTGCTGCGCGCCGGCGGCGCCTTGGTCGGTGCCCGGCGCGGTCTGGCCGCCGTCTCCCCCGCCGACCGGCTGAGTCCGGCCACCGTCGTCGGCCTCGGTCTCGGGCCGGCCGAGCTCGGCGCGCTGGAGACCGTCCCGCTGCCCGCGGCGCCCGAGGCGGTGCCCGCGGAGGAGATCCACACCGACCTGTGCCGCGAGCCCGGGATCGACCCGCGCCACCGCGAGGTCGCCCTGCGGCTCGGCTTCGGCGCCAGCTACGCCGTCCGTCTGTCCGCGGACTCCGCCGGCCGGCTGGGCTCCGCGCTGTGGTTCTACGACGAGCCGGCCGAACCCGTCGAGCGCCGGCGCCACCTCATCGGCCTGTACTGCCGCCACGCGGCCGAGCACCTGGCCCGGCTGCTGGAGCTGGACCGCAGCCGCGCCACCGTCGCCACGCTCCGCCAGGAGCTGCTGCCGACCAGGCTGCCGCGGGTCCCCGGCGTCCGGCTGGCCGTACGGCACCGCCCGGCCGCCGGGGGCGGGGGCGACTGGTACGACGCCCTCCCGCTGCCCGAAGGCGCGCTGGGGCTGTCGGTCGGCGGGGTGAGCGGCGGCGGCATGAGCGCGGTGGCCGCGATGGGACGGATGCGGGCCTCGCTGCGGGCGTACGCGGTGATGGAGGGCGAGGACCCGGTCGCGGTCCTGTCCGACCTGGAGCTGCTGCTGCGGCTGACCGAGCCCGCCCGGTCGGCGACGGCGCTGTTCGCGTACGCCGAGCCGGCCTCCCGGAAGGTCGTGGTCGCGGGGGCGGGGCACTGCCCCCCGCTCGTCGTCGGCGGGCACCGGGTCGAGTACGTGGAGACCTCGCTGTCCGCGCCGCTGGGCATGCTCAGCTGCTGGGAGGCTCCCAGCGTCGAGTTCCGGGCACTGGCCGGGGAGACCCTGCTGCTCTACACCGACGGCCTGCTGCACCGCACCGGCGATCCCGTCGACCGTGCCTTCGCCCGCCTGCACGCGGCCGCGGCGTCCGCCCCGCGGTCCGCCCGGGACGACCCGGCGCAGCTGGTGGAGCACGTCCTGCACACCATGCTCCCCGACGACCACGAGGACCCCCACCCGACCGAGGACGTCGTCCTGCTCGCCGCCCGCTTCGACTGAGCTCCGGCGGGGACCGCCGACGACCGTCCTCCGCACCCACTTACGATGGGGTGGTCTACTGCGAGGAGGCATGACGTGGCCGAGGACCGCGCTCCGGAGACCCCGGAAGGCGACGAGCCCATCAAGCAGCGGAAGAACGGCCTGTACCCGGCCGTCTCCGACGAGCTCACCGAGGTGATGAAGTCCGGCTGGGCGGACACCGAACTGCGCGACCTGCAGCCGGTCGAGCAGGCACCGTACGCCGCCAAGCGGCGCGCGGCGCTGTCGGCGCGCTTCCCCGGCGAGCGGCTGGTGGTCCCGGCGGGCAATCTGCGCACCCGCGCCAACGACACGGACTACCCCTTCCGTGCCGCCAGCGAGTACGTCCACCTCACCGGCGACCAGACGCAGGACGCCGTCCTGGTCCTGGAGCCCAACGGTGACGGATCTCACGACGCCACCGCCTACCTGCTCCCCCGCTCCTCCCGGGAGAACGGCGAGTTCTGGCTGGACGGCCAGGGAGAGCTGTGGACCGGCCGCCGGCACAGCCTGGCCGAGGGCGAGGTCCTGCTGGGCCTGCCGTGCGCCGACGTCCGCAAGGTCGCCGACGTGCTGCGCGAGGCCACCGGCCCGGTCCGGGTCGTCCGCGGCTACGACGCCGGCATCGAGGCGGCGCTGACCGACAAGGTCACCGCCGAGCGCGACGCCGAGCTGAAGGAGTTCCTGTCCGAGCTGCGGCTGGTCAAGGACGAGTGGGAGATCGGCGAGCTGCAGAAGGCCTGCGACTCCACCGCCCGCGGCTTCGAGGACGTCGTCCGGGTGCTGGACAAGGCCGAGGCGACCTCCGAGCGCTACATCGAGGGAACGTTCTTCCTGCGGGCCCGCGTCGAGGGCAACGACGTCGGTTACGGCTCCATCTGCGCGGCCGGCCCGCACGCCTGCACCCTGCACTGGGTCCGCAACGACGGCCCGGTCCGCTCCGGCGACCTGCTGCTGCTCGACGCCGGCGTGGAGACCCACAGCCTCTACACCGCCGACGTCACCCGCACGCTGCCGGTGAGCGGCACGTACAGCGACATCCAGCGGAAGATCTACGACGCCGTGTACGACGCCCAGGAGGCCGGCATCGCCGCCGTCCGCCCGGGCGCCGCCTACCGTGACTTCCACGACGCCGCCCAGCGCGTGCTCACCGAGCGGCTCGTCGAGTGGGGCCTGGTCGAGGGCCCGGTCGAGCGCGTGCTCGAGCTCGGCCTGCAGCGCCGCTGGACCCTCCACGGCACCGGCCACATGCTGGGCCTGGACGTCCACGACTGCGCCGCCGCCCGCACCGAGACCTACGTCAACGGCACGCTGGAGCCGGGCGTGGTCCTCACCGTCGAGCCGGGCCTGTACTTCCAGGCCGACGACCTGACCGTGCCGGAGGAGTACCGGGGCATCGGCGTCCGCATCGAGGACGACATCCTCGTCACCGAGGACGGCAACCGGAACCTCAGCGACGGCCTGCCGCGCCGCTCCGACGAGGTCGAGCGCTGGATGGCGGCCCTCAAGGGCTGACCCCCGCCACCCGGACGGACGGCCGGGGCCGCACGGACCTCCGTGGGCCCCGGCCTCCGTGCGTCAGGAGACCTTGAGCAGCGAGTCGTCCCGCCACTTGAGGATCTTGTCGAAACTGACCACCGCCCCGTGCCCGGGACGGTTGTGGAAGTGGACGTGGTCCACCAGGGCCTCGATCAGGAAGAGCCCGCGCCCGTGCTCGGCGTGCTGGTCCTTCTTCGCCAGCGGGCGTACGGAGTGGTGCGTACGGCGCAGGTCCGGGGCGAAGCCCGGGCCGGAGTCCGCCACCTCGATGCGGCAGCGGTCGCCCTCGATGCGGGCCGTGACCCGGTACTCGCCGTGGGCGGCGTGCTCAACGGCGTTGGCACAGGCCTCGGTGAGGGCGACGGACAGGTCGTAGGAGATGTCCGGGTCCACCCCGGCCGTCTCCATCGTCCCCAGCAGGAGCCGGCGGGCGAGCGGAACGCTCGCAGCCTCGCGCCGCAAGTGGAGGGACCACCAGATGCTCATGCTCAGCCTCCTGGCTGCGGCTCGACATACCGATACGTATTGCCCCGAAACACGGTCGGTAAGCGTGGCGTTGACGTGATGCCAGCCATACGGCGGATGCCCTCGCTCCGTGGGCCGGTGTAGGAGCGGCGCCGGACGTCATAGCACAGACCGGCGTGTTCCGGGCCCCGCCGTTCGCGAGAGGGGTGCTCGGTGAGAGGATGACGCCCGTCATGTCTTCTCCCGTGCGCGCCGGCGCCGATCTGCGACTGCTGCGGGCCGCGGTGTTCACCGCGGTCTGCGTCGTGTTGTCCGCGGGCGCGCACATGCTGGCTTCGGGGCACGGGGTGCCCGGCTGGACGCTGGCGGTGGGCTGGCTCGTCGTCTTCGCGTTCGTCGCCCCGCTCGCCGGGCGGGAGCGCTCGATGCCCGCCATCGCGGCCGGCCTCGCGGGCGGACAGCTCGTGCTGCACGTGCTGTTCAACGTGGGCGGGATCTGCGGTGCCGGCGGGATGGCCGAGATCGCCGGACGGCTGCTCTGCGACGAGCGGACGACGGCGCTGCCCTCCCACACGCACGCCCTCGCCGGAACGGTCCACACGGCAGGCATGCACGGGATGGCCGCGATGCCCGGGATGCCCCCCGTGGCCGCCGAGAGCACGATGCTCTCCTACAGCCTTCCCATGCTCCTCGCGCACGTGGTGGCCGCGGTGACCGTCGGCTGGCTGCTGCGCCGCGGCGAGGCCGCGCTGTGGCGGCTGGTCGCGCTGTCGGTCCGCGGGCTGGCCGAGCTGTCGGGCGGCGCCCTGCGCCATGCCGTGGCGCTCGTACGCCTGCTGCTGACGGGGAGCTTGGCCGCGCACGGCACCGTCCCCACCGCGGGCCGCCCCGACGGCTCCGGCCGTGTGCCGCGCACGGTGCTGCTGCGGCACAGCCTGGCCCGGCGCGGTCCGCCGGCGTACGCCCCCGCGGCCTGAACGCGACCCGCTCCACCGACGTATGAGGGCGGAATCGCGCGCGCCGCACGCGTGCCATCCGTCTCCTTCCCTCCGTCACCGTGGAGTCTCCGCATCATGAACACCGTCATGCGCCGCGCCACCGCCCTCGCCGCCGTCACCGGGGCGGCCGTGCTCGCCACCGCCGTCCCCGCCTTCGCGCACGTGAGCGTCCAGCCCGGCAACGCCGCCAAGGGCGGCTACAGCACGGTCGCGTTCAAGGTCCCCAACGAGGACGACAAGGCGTCGACGATCAAGGTCGAGGTCAACCTGCCGGGCGACCACCCGATCGCCTCCGTCTCCGTCCAGCCGGTGCCCGGCTGGACGGTGCAGATCACCAAGACCAAGCTCAAGACCCCGCTGAAGACCGGGCACGGCGACCTCACCGAGGCCGTCTCGAAGATCACCTGGAGCGGCGGGCAGATCAAGCCCGGCGAGTTCCAGCAGTTCCCGGTCTCCCTGGGCCCGCTGCCCGAGGACACCGACCAGCTGGTCTTCAAGGCCCTCCAGACGTACGACGACAAGCAGGTCGTGCGCTGGATCGAGGAGCAGCAGAAGGGCGAGGACGAGCCGGAGCACCCGGCGCCCGTGCTGGCCCTCTCCGACGCCGCGGACGACGGCCACGGCCACGACGACGCCGCCGCCGCGGACGACAAGAAGGACGACGCCAAGGCCGAGGCCGTCTCGGCGACCGGCGACGCCGCCACCGAGAAGGCCGCCTCCGCCGACGCGAGTGACACCACCGCCCGGGTGCTGGGTGTCGTCGGCATCGTCGTCGGCGTGCTCGGCCTCGCCTTCGGCGTGCTGGCCGGCCGCCGCCGCGGCACGGGCACCCCGTCCGCCTGACGCACCATCGCCGGGGCGGCCGCCGTGCACGCACCGCGGCCGCCCCGGCGCCGCAACGAATTCCTGGGGAACCCCTGATGCGTACCACCCTCAGGGCGGCAGCCTCGGCCGCCGCCGTCGCCGCACTCGCCCTGACCCTCGCCGCCTGCGGCGGCACGGACGGCGGAGCGGACGCCTCCGGCGCCGATCCGATCGTCTCCGTCGACGCGACACCGAAGGCGGCGACCGTCCTCGACACGCCGTTCGAGAAGCCGGACATGGTCCTCGAGGACACGCACGGCAAGACGTACGACTTCGTCGAGCGGACCAAGGGCCGGCCGACCCTGCTCTTCTTCGGCTACACCCACTGCCCGGACGTCTGCCCGACGACGATGAGCGACATCGCCATCGCCAAGTCGAAGCTGCCCGCGGCGGAACAGAACAAGCTCGTCGTGGTCTTCGTGACGACCGACCCCGAGCGCGACACCCCGGAGCGGCTCGGCGAGTGGCTGGGCGCGCAGGACAAGTCCTTCGTCGGCCTCACCGGTGACTTCGCCACCATCCAGGCGGGCGCGCGCACGCTCGGCGTGGACGTGGAGAAGCCCGTGAAGGAGAAGGACGGCAGCGTCACCGTGACGCACGGCGCCCAGGTCATCGCGTACTCGCCGAAGGACGACAAGGCGCACGCGCTGTACATGTCGGGCACCACGTCCGAGGAGTTCGGCGCCGACCTGCCGAAGATCATCGCGGGACGGACGCCGTGACCCGCTCCCTGCGGCGGATCCCCGTGGCGGCGGCCCTGCTGCTGCTCGGCGCCACGGCCTGCTCCGGGTCACCGGACGGCCCCGAACTGAAGGTGAGCGGCGCCTACATCCCGCAGCCCGCGCTGGCGGACATGGCGGCCGGCTACTTCACCGTCACCAACACCGGCGACCGGGACGCCCGGCTGACCTCCGTCACCAGCGACCTGTCCGCCGGCATCACCCTGCACAGCACCGAGGACAACCGGATGCGCCGGGTGACCTCCTTCACCGTCCCCGCGGGCGGGCGGCTCACGCTCGCGCTCGGCGGCAACCACCTGATGCTGACGGACCTGGAGCACAAGCCCGTGGCCGGCGAGCGGGTCGCGCTGCGACTGCACTTCGACGACGCCGACACCATCGACGTACGGGTCCCGGTCGAGCCCGCGGGCTACCGCCCGGGGGACTGAGGAGAGCGCCATGAGGGTGATGACGAAGTCCGCGCTGCGCCTGCTGGCCGTGCCGCTCGCCGTGCTCGGCCTGCTGCTCGGCACCGCGGCGCCGGCATCCGCGCACGCCGCGCTGGTCGGCTCCGACCCGGCCCAGGGATCGGTGGTCAGGACCGCGCCGGCGCAGGTGCGGCTGACCTTCTCCGAGGGCGTGCTGCTGTCGAAGGACGCCATCCGCGTCCTCGGCCCGGACGGCAGGCGCGCCGAGACCGGCGACGCGAACGACGGCGGCCGGGGGAACACCACCGCGGCCGTCGCCCTGCGCCCGGGGCTCGGCAACGGCACGTACACCGTCGCGTGGAAGGCCGTCTCGGCCGACAGCCACCCGGTGGCCGGCGCCTTCACCTTCTCCATCGGCGCACCCTCCAAGACCTCGGTGGCGCTGCCCGCCCAGGAGGTGGGCGGCGGCATCGTGGGCACCCTGTACGACATCGCCCGCTACGCCGCCTACCTCGGCTTCGCGCTGCTGGTCGGCGCCGCCTTCTTCATCGGCGTGTGCTGGCCGGACGGCGCGCGGACGCGGTCGATGCGGCGGCTGGTGGCCACCGGCTGGGCCGCGATGGTCGCCGCGACCATACTGCTGCTGATGCTGCGCGCCCCGTACGCGAACGGGGGAGGCCTCGGCGACGCCTTCGACCTCGGCGGCGTACGGGAGGTCCTGGACACCCGGCCCGGCGCGGCACTGCTGTCCCGGCTGCTGCTGCTCGCCGCGGGCGCGGTGTTCATCGCCGTGCTCTTCGGCAGCTGGGCCAAGCGGGAGGACCCGGTCGAACGCCAGGACCTCGCCTGGGGCCTGGCCATCGGCGGCACGGTCGTGTCGGTCGGCCTGGCCGCGACGTGGGCCATGGCCGAGCACGCCTCGGTCGGCATCCAGGCGTCGGTGGCGATGCCCGTCGACATCGTGCACCTGCTGGCCATGGCCGTCTGGCTCGGCGGTCTCACCTCCCTGCTGGTCGCGTTGTGGGGCGGGCAGCGCGTGGAACGGGCCACGGTGCAGCGCTTCTCGCGGATCGCCTTCGGGGCGGTGGTGACCCTGGTCGTCACCGGCGTCTACCAGTCCTGGCGTCAGCTCGGCTCCTGGGACGCGCTGGTGTCCACCGGCTACGGGCAGCTGCTGCTGGTCAAGGTCGGCCTGGTCATCCTGCTGGTGGAGCTGGCCTGGCTGTCCCGCCGCTGGACCGGGCGGCTCGGCGAGGCGGCCGTACGCGGCAGAGCCGCCGTCGCCCAGCCGGTCGCGGCGGGACGCAAGGGCGGGGGCAGCGCGGGCGGCGATGGCGCGTCCGGGCGCGCCGAGCAGCTGGCCCGGCAGGAGGCCGCGCTGGCAAAGGAGCGCGCCCGCAAGGAGCGCGACGCCGATGCCGAGCGCACGGGGCTGCGCAAGTCGGTACTGGCGGAGGTGGCCGTCGCGGTCGTGGTGCTGGCCGTCACGACGCTGCTGACCGGCACCCAGCCGGGCAGGGCCGCCGAGGAGGGCGCCGCGCAGCAGGCGACGGCACCGGTGGCCGAGGTGCCCGAGCCGCTGGACGTGAGGATCCCGTTCGACACCGGCGGCCGCGACGGCAAGGGCGAGGCGGAGGTGACCCTGGACCCGGGCGGCATCGCCGAGAACGAGCTCCACCTGCTGGTGACCGCCCCCGACGGCCGGGCCTTCGACGTCCCCGAGGTGCAGATCTCCTTCACCCTGAAGGCCAAGAAGATCGGGCCCATCCCGGTGACGCTGGGGAAGATCGACACCGGTCACTGGAGTGCCGAGAACGTCCAGATCCCGGTGCCCGGGGAGTGGACCATCGCCGTGACCGTCCGGACCTCGGACATCGACCAGGTCACCCGCACCAAGGTGGTGAAGATCGGCTCATGAACGACCGTCCTCAGCACCTCTCGCGGCGCCGACTGCTCGGCACCGCGGGCGCGGCGGGCGCCGCGGGACTGCTCGTGGGCGGCGCCTCGGGCGCCGTCACCGCGCACGCGACGCGCGACGAGGCCACCGCACTGACCTCGGTCGGCGCCACGGCCGTCCCCTTCCACGGCACCCACCAGGCGGGCATCACCACCCCGCTGCAGGCCCGCGGCCACCTGGCCGCCTTCGACCTGGCCGCGGGTGCCGGCCGCAAGGGCGCCGCCGCCCTGCTGCGCCGCTGGTCGGAGGCGGCCGAGGCGATGACGGAGGGCCGGGCGCCCACGGGCGACAACCAGGTCGCCCTGGACGCCGGGCCGTCCTCGCTCACCGTCACCTTCGGTTTCGGCCGCACCTTCTTCACCAGGACGGAACTGACCGGCCTGATGCCGGAGGCCCTCGCCCCGCTGCCGGACTTCGCCTCCGACGCGCTCGACCGCGGGCGCAGCGACGGCGACCTGTGGATCCAGATCGGCGCCGACGACGCCCTGGTCGCCTTCCACGCGCTGCGGGTGCTGCAGAAGGAGGCCGCGGGCACGGCGGCGCTGCGCTGGCAGATGAACGGCTTCAACCGCACCCCCGGCACCACGGCCGAACCGCGTACCGCCCGCAACCTGATGGGCCAGGTCGACGGCTCCAACAACCCCCGGCCCTCCGACCCCGACTTCGCCGCGCGCGTCTTCGTCCCCGCCTCCGGTTCCCCGCGGTGGATGGCGGGCGGCTCGTACGTGGTCGTCCGGCGCATCCGCATGCTGCTGGACACCTGGGACAACCTCCCCCTGGAGCGCCAGGAGAAGGTGATCGGGCGCCGCAAGGCCGACGGCGCCCCGTTGTCCGGCGGCACCGAGGCGAGCAAGCCCGACCTCGACAAGACCGGCCCGGACGGACGTGCCTTCGCGATCGCCGCCGACGCGCACGTCCGCGTCGCCGCCCCGGCCTCCAACGGCGGCGCGGCGATGCTGCGGCGCGGCTACTCCTACCACGACGGCTACCGCGAGGACGGCGCGCCGGACGCCGGGCTGCTCTTCGTCGCCTGGCAGGCCGACCCGCTCAAGGGGTTCGTGCCGGTGCAGCGCAAGCTCGACCGGGGCGACGGCCTGTCGCGCTTCCTGCGCCACGAGGCCAGCGGGCTCTTCGCGGTCCCGGGCGGCGCTGCGCCGGGCGAGTACGTCGGCCAGCGGCTGCTGGAGTCCTGAGGAAGGGCGCCGTTCCAGGGCCTAGGCTGACAGACATGTCGCCGGCGAGCCGTTACACCTATCTCGGCCCTGAGGGCACTTTCACCGAGGCCGCGCTCCGGACGTTGCCGGAAGCGGCCACCCGCGAGCTGGTGCCGATGGTCTCGGTGCAGGCGGCGCTCGACGCGGTGCGCTGCGGGGAGGCGGCGGCCGCACTGGTGCCCATCGAGAACTCGATGGAGGGCGGCATCTCGGCGACGCTGGACGAACTGGCGGCGGGCTCACCGCTGATGATCTACCGCGAGGTGCTGCTGCGCATCGCGTTCGCGCTGCTGGTGCGCCCGGGCACGGGGTTCGGCGACGTCAAGACGGTGACCGGTCATCCGGCCGCCCAGGTGCAGGTCCGCAAGTGGCTGTCGGCGCACCTGCCGGACGCCGCCTGGGAGTCCGCGGCGTCGAACGCCGACGGCGCCCGGCTGGTGGCGGAGGGCCGGTACGACGCGGCCTTCGCGGGCGAGTTCGCGGCGCCGACGTACGGGCTGGAGCCGCTGGCCACCGAGATCCACGACGCGGCGAACGCCGAGACCCGCTTCGTGCTGGTCGGCCGTCCGGCCCGGCCGATCGCGCCGACCGGCGCCGACAAGACCTCCGCCGTGTTCTGGCTCGGCGACGACCATCCCGGCGCCCTGCTGGAACTGCTGCAGGAGTACGCGGTGCGCGGGGTCAACCTGATCCGCATCGAGTCGCGGCCCACCGGCGAGGGGATCGGCCGGTACTGCTTCTCGGTGGACTGCGAGGGGCACATCACCGAGCGCCGGGTGGGCGAGGCGCTGATGGGCCTGAAGCGGATCTGCCCGCAGGTGCGCTTCCTGGGCTCGTACCCGCGCGCGGACGAGGTGCCGCCGCAGCAGCGCAAGGGGACCACGGACGAGGAGTTCACCGCCGCGGCGGACTGGCTGGGCCGCGCCCTGGACGGGCGGGTCTGAGGCGTCCGAGCACCGCTTCCCCGGGGCCTTCGGTGAACAACCGGTGGCCCCTTCGGTTGTCCACCGCGTTATCCACAGGCCTCTGCCGCGGGCTGGGGATAAGTCGACAGAACAAGTCGCCCAACGAGCCGCCAGATCGACAAATCGGCACACTCGCGCCAAGTGGCCCCACAGACCCACAGGTCATCATTCGTCATCCCAATACCTTCGAACAACTCGATAGAGGGAAGAGTTCTCACTCGAAAGTGAGTGTTAGGACGGTTTGGACTGGGAATCCATGCCCCCGCACCCACCTCGCGGAATGATCAAGTCCATCTTCCACAGCCCATCCACACCCGCTGTGGACAAGTGGCGGCGAAACCCCTCCCCCTGTGGATAACTCTCCGCTCCGGACCTGCCTCAACTGCCCTTGTCCACAGGCCACATGCCCTCCCCGGGGGGACGCGAAGAATTCGGTTGACGGTAACCGACCCGCCATTATCGGCCGTACGGCATTTCCCGCACCGCTCCTTTTGAAGCGGACATAACGCCTCATAAAGCACTTAACTTGTCGCGTCGCCACCCGGCGCACCGGTAGCCTGTTCCCGTGATTGACCTTCGCCTGCTTCGTGAGGACCCCGACCGTGTGCGCGCCTCCCAGCGCGCCCGTGGAGAGGACGTCGCGCTCGTCGACGCCCTGCTCTCCGCCGACGAGCGGCGCAGGTCGTCCAGTACCCGCTTCGACGAGCTGCGCGCGGAGCAGAAGTCGCTGGGCAAGCTCATCCCCAAGGCGCAGGGCGACGAGAAGGCCGGACTGCTCAAGAGGGCCGAGCAGCTCAAGGCCGCCGTCAAGGCCGCCGACGCGGAGCAGCACGAGGCCGCCGAGGAGGCGCAGCGCCTGCTGCTGCAGCTCGGCAACATCGTCCACCCGGACGCCCCCATCGGCGGCGAGGAGGACTTCGTCGTCAAGGAGGTCGTCGGCAGCCCGCGCGACTTCGCCGCCGAGGGCTTCGAGCCCAAGGACCACATCGACCTCGGCGAACTGCTCGGCGCCATCGACGTCGACCGCGGCGCCAAGGTCTCCGGCTCGCGCTTCTACTACCTGACCGGCGTCGGCGCCCTGCTGGAGCTGGCCCTGGTCAACGCGGCGATCGCGCAGGCCACCGCGGCCGGCTTCACCCCGATGCTGGTCCCGACGCTGGTCAAGCCGGAGGCCATGGCCGGCACCGGCTACCTCGGCCAGGTCGAGGACGACGTGTACTACCTGGAGAAGGACGGCCTGTACCTGGTCGGCACCTCCGAGGTCCCGCTCGCCGCGTACCACATGGACGAGATCATCGAGGCGTCCAGGCTGCCGCTGCGCTACGCGGGCTTCTCGCCCTGCTACCGGCGCGAGGCGGGTTCGTACGGCAAGGACACCCGCGGCATCATCCGCGTCCACCAGTTCGACAAGGTGGAGATGTTCGTCTTCACCCGCCCCGAGGACGCCGAGGCCGAGCACGCGCGGCTGGTCGAGTGGGAGAAGGAGTGGCTGACCTCGCTCGAGCTGCCCTACCGGGTGATCGAGCTGGCCTCGGGCGACCTCGGCTCCTCCGCGGCGCGCAAGTTCGACTGCGAGGCGTGGATCCCCACCCAGGGCAAGTACCGCGAGCTGACCTCGACCTCGAACACCACCGAGTTCCAGGCCCGCCGGCTCTCGGTGCGGCTGCGGGACGAGAAGGGCACCCGCCCGCTGGCCACGCTCAACGGCACGCTGTGCGCCATCCCGCGCACCATCGTCGCCATCCTGGAGAACCACCAGCAGGCCGACGGTTCGGTCCGCGTCCCCGAGGTGCTGCGCCCCTACCTGGGCGGCCGTGAGGTGCTGGAGCCGGTCGCCAAGTGACCGCTCCGCTCCCCTACCGTCTGGTCGCGACGGATCTCGACGGCACGCTGCTCGGCCCCGACCACACCGTCTCCGAACGTTCGCGCAAGGCGCTCGCCGCGGCCACCGCGGCGGGTGCCGACCACATCGTCGTCACCGGGCGCCCGGTGGCCCGTACGGTGCACGTCCTGGACGACCTCGGCTACGAGGGCCTGGCCGTCTGCATGCAGGGCGCGCAGGTCTACCACGCGGGGGAGCGCCGGCTGCTGACCTCGGTCACGCTGGACCGGCAGACCGCCCGGGCGGCGCTGGCCAAGATCGAGGCGGAGACCGGCCGGCTGGCCGTGGCGGCGGCACTCGACGGCGTGGACGGCGACATCGTGCTCGGCCCCGGCTACCGGCTGTTCGACTCCGAACTTCCGGTGGGCGGCGCCGTGGACGACGTGGAGGGGCTGTGGGCGTCGCCCGTCAGCAAGCTCTACATCCAGCACCCGCGGATGGACGACGACGAGCTCGCGCAGGCCGCGACCGCTGCGGCCGGCGGCCTGGTCAGCGCCGTGATGTCCGGTACCGGCATCGTGGAGCTGCTGCCGCTGGGCCTGTCCAAGGCCCGGGGGCTGTCGCTGGCCGCGCGGCGGCTGGGCGTGACGTCCGCGGAGACCATCGCCTTCGGTGACATGCCCAACGACCTGCCGATGTTCGAGTGGGCGGGCCACGGCGTCGCGATGGGCAACGCCCATCCACTGCTGAAGGCGGCCGCCGACGAGGTCACGGCCTCCAACAGCGAGGACGGGATCGCCCTGGTCCTGGAGCGGCTCTTCCCCGGGGCGTGAGCCCGCGGCACGCGAGGCCGGTCAGCAGGGCGATGACGTGTCCGAGGTCGGTGTAGGTGCGGCCCGGTGTGACCAGGGGGTACGCGAAGAAGCCCGCGGCGGCGAGCAGGTAGGGCAGCCGCCAGGGCGGTCGTACCCGGTGGGTGAGCACGCCGATGGCCCCGGCCAGCCCGTAGCTGACGCCGATGTCGACGGTGCGGGCGAGCGAGGCCGGCAGCCGGTCGGCGTGGATGCCGAGCAGGACGGCCTGCTGGCTGAGAACGCTCGCCCCGACGTGGGCCAGGGCCACGACGCAGAGCCAGCGCCGGGTGCCCAGCCAGCGTTCGGCGGGGGCGTGGACGGCCTCGAAGCAGAGCAGGTACAGCCCGAAGGCCGCCGGGGACTCGGTCCACAGGGCGCTGCCGAGCAGCGCGCGGACCGGCCGGGAGCCCAGCTCCGCCAGGTTGGTGCTGTTGTCGTGCAGCAGGAAGGACCGCAGTTCCGGCGGGGCGGCGGCCATGATGCAGCTGGTCACGGCGAGGACCAGGAGCCAGATGTGCGTCCCGGGGGTGGAGCGCACCCAGGCGCCCGGCTCGGGGACGACGACCCGGGCCGCCGCGCCGCGCAGTGCGGAGCGGCGGCGCCCGGTGCCGGCGGTGCCGGCCGTCTCGTCCGCTGCCATCCCCTCCATCGTGCGGCAGGGGGACGGCGACTTCAGCGGGTTCAGGCCGCCTTGATCGCGGAGATGTCGAAGGTCAGCTTGACCTTGTCGCTGATCAGGACGCCGCCACCCTCGAGGGCCGCGTTGTAGGTGAGGCCCCAGTCGCCGCGGTTGACGGTCGTGGAGCCCTCGAAGCCGACACGCAGGTTGCCGTAGGGGTCGGTGGCGGAGCCGTTGTAGGTGAAGTCGATGGAGACCGGCTTGGTGGTCTCCTTGATCGTGAGGTCACCGTGCATGCGGTAGGTCTCGTCGTCGACCTGTTCGGCGGAGGTGCTCCGGAAGCTGATCTCCGGGTACGTGGCGGCGTCGAAGAAGTCGCCGGTGCGCAGGTGCTCGTCGCGCTGGGCCTGGTTGGTGTCGATGCTGACGACCTTGATGGTGACCTCGGCGGAGGAGTTGGCCGGCTTGCCGCCGTCCAGCTGCAGCTTGCCCTCGTACTCCGCGAACTGGCCGCGCACGGTGGTGACCATGGCGTGGCGCACGGCGAAGCCGACCTCGCTGTGGGTCGGGTCGATGGTGTACTCGCCGGTCAGGTGTGCCAGGTCGGCGGACGGCGCGGTGGTGACGGCAGCGGTCTCGGCGGCGTCGCTCTTGCGGCTGAAGAGGCCCATGATGATCTCCTTGGGGACGTGTTGGTTTACGATTCAACCTCCTTCACCGTAACCGCATTCCCTTGAATTTTCAATGAGTCCTGTGACGTGGCCCACTTCCAGGGAACGGGAACGAAGCGCCGGCGGTCCCGGCCGCGGGACCACAGGCGGCGGAACCCGGCGGCGGAGCGCGCGGCGAGCGCGTCGATGCGGTGGGCCAGCTCCGGGCTGAACAGCGCGATGAGCAGGCCGAGGGCGGCCAGGAACAAGCCCACGGCGAAGAGCAGCGGAGTCTCGGACATCACGCCGCAAATCTGACAATCCGATGTGCGGACGTCAGGGGAGCACGGCCGCCCGGGCGGAAGAAGACCACCCGGGCGGCTTACGGGGGAACGGGCCCTAGGCCGGAACGATCACTCCTCGCCGGCCAGCGTCAGCGACCGCATCCGCTGCCCCGCGAAGGCCGTCGCGGCGAGGGTGACGCCGACCAGCAGCACCACCGCGAGCGGCAGCCCCACGTCGGAGGTCACCATGCCCTCGCCGGCGATCCTCTGGGCCAGCGCCAGGGCCCACTGCTGCACGCTCAGCGTGCGCGCCCCCGGCACCAGGCTGCCGATCAGCGACTCCCAGATCAGCGCGTAGACCAGGCCGAAGACCACCGCCTGCCGGGTCACCACGCCCAGCAGCAGGAAGATCGCCGCGTACGTGACGGAGGCGACCGCCGCGGCGGCGGTGAACGCGACCGCGATGCCCTGGCTGTTGCCGTTGAGGATGAACCCGGCGATCAGGGTCGGCACCGCCGAGAAGACCACCGACACCGCGATGGCGACCAGCAGCTTCGTGACGATGATCGTCGGCCGCCGCACCGGCTTGGCCAGCAGGTAGATGATCGAGCCGTCGTCGATCTCCGGCCCGATGGCGCCGGTGCCGGCGATCACGCCGACCAGCGGCACCATCGTCGCCAGCGCGAAACCGCCCAGCACCGAACTCGCGATGGAGTCGTCGGCGCCGACCAGCACCCGCACCGCCACGGAGATCAGGATCAGCAGCGCGGGCAGGGCGAACAGGACCAGGGCCCGGCGGCGGCCCAGCAGCCCCCGGTAGGTCAGCCTGGCCACGGTGGGATTGAACATCGGAGCTCCTTACAGCCGTGTGCCTACGCCGTGACCAGGTAGGAGAAGACGCTCTCCAGGGACTCGTCGGACGGCGAGACCGTGTAGAGCCGGATGCCCCGCTCCCGCGCGACGCGCGGCAGCAGCTCGGTGAAGCCGGCGAAGTCGATCGCCTGGATGCGCAGCGCCCGCTCCTTCCAGTCCAGCTCGATGGCGGCCGTGGAACCGTCCGCGATCAGCGCGGCGGCGAGCGCCCGGTCGTCGCTGGAGCGCACCAGGTAGCGGTGCGGCCGGTCCGTCATGAGCCGGCGGATCTTGCGGAAGTCGCCCGAGGCGGCGTGCCGTCCGGCGACCACCACCTCGATGTGGCTCGCCAGCTGCTCGACCTCCTCCAGGATGTGCGAGGAGAACAGCACCGTGCGGCCCTCGGCGCCCATCCGCCGCAGCAGGTCCATCAGGTGCAGCCGCTGCCGGGGGTCCATGCCGTTGAAGGGCTCGTCCAGCAGCAGCACCGACGGGTCGTGCACCAGCGCGGAGGCCATCTTGGCGCGCTGCCGCATGCCCTTGCTGTACGTGGAGACCGGGCGGTCCTGGGCGAACTCCATCTCGACCGTGGCCAGGGCGCGCTGCGCCGCCGCCCCCGGATCGGCCAGCCCGTGCAGCTCGGCGTTGGCGACCACGAACTCGCGGGCCGTCAGGAAGTCGTACATCGCCTCGCGCTCGGGGACGATGCCGATGTGCCGGTACACCTGCTCGTTGCGCCAGACCGTGGCGCCGTCGAGGGTGACGGTGCCGGCCGAGGGGGCCAGGAAACCGCCCATCATGTTGATCAGGGTGGACTTGCCCGCGCCGTTGGGGCCGAGCAGGCCGGTGACGCCGGGGCCGATCGTCATCGTCACGTCGTTGACGGCGACGACGTTGCCGAACCAGCGGGACACATGGTCGATGGACAGGGTGGTCACGACAGAACGGCCTTTCGGTAGCGGCGCATCAGCAGGCCGAAGGAGCCGGCGATCACGGCGAGGAGGACGAGGAGGTAGACCGTGCCGACGACCGCGGTCTTCGGGCCCGCGCCTTCGACGAAGCTGGAGGTCGCGCCCAGCCACCAGGTCTGCGTGCCGTCGATCAGCGTGATCGGCGAGAACAGGCCCAGCCAGGCGATCACGGTCTCGTTGCCGTTGATGGAGGCCACGCCCTGGACGCTGCTCACCGCGCCGTACGAGAGCGTGAACACGGCGATGACCGCGGCGACGCCGAAGCCCCGGCGCGGCGTCAGCGCCGCGATGACCAGGCCGATGCCCGAGAACAGCATCGACAGCAGCAGCGCGGCGAGCATCGCCTTGGCGAAGCCCGCGCTCTGGTCGCTCACGTCGAACTTGGCCAGCAGCGCCCCGATGTACATGACCAGCAGCGGCGTCCCGGTGAGGATGAACAGCGCCGTGGTCAGCGCCGCGAACTTCGACGCGACGTAGTCGACCGCCTCGATCGGACGGGAGAAGTACAGCGGGGTCGTCTTGAACCGCAGGTCGAGCGAGACGGACTGCGGAGCCTGTGCGGCCAGGTAGAGGCCGATGACCGCCTGCATGATGATCACGTACTGGGTGTACTCGATCGGCAGCTTGGTCGCCTTGGTGCCGATCGCGACCGCGACCATGATCGCGGCCGGGCCGCACATCACGGCCAGCAGGATCATCGGCAGCACCTTGGACTTCGCCGAACGGCCGAGCCCGTACGCGCTGCGCAGGCTCTGGACGTACAGCGACTTGCGCGCGTACCCACGGCCCAGGCGCGGGCCGTCGTAGTGCCGGTAGCCGATGTCGTGGATGACGTCGGCGGCGGGCGGCCTGCCCTCAAGCTGCGTCATGCTCGTCCCCTCCCCGGAAGATCTCGGCGATGCGGTGCCGGTGCTGCTCCATGCGCACCAGGCCCGTGCCGAGCTCCGCGACCGCGTCGCGGACCGCGTCGTACGTCTCGTCCCCGTCGATGTCGACCATGACCAGCCGGCCGTCCGCGTGCGCGTTGAGCCCGGCGGCGGTCAGCTTCTCCACCAGCTCGTCCTCGTGCTCGGTGACCTCGACGGTGAGCGAGGCGGTCGCCTGCGTGAAGTCGCTGGTCGAGGAGGAGCGCAGGAGGGAGCCGCCGTCGATGACGACGATGTGGTCGCTGGTGCGCTCCAGTTCACCGAGCAGGTGCGAGGTGACCAGCACGGAGATGCCGAACTCGGTGTGGACGCGGCGGATCAGCTCGAGCATGTCGTCACGGCCGACGGGGTCCAGCCCGTTCGTCGGCTCGTCGAGCAGCACCAGCCGGGGGTCGTGGACCAGCGCCTGGGCCAGTTTCACCCGCTGCTTCATGCCCGTGGAGTACCCGCCCATGGGGCGGTACCGCTCCTCGTACAGGCCGACGTGGCGGAGCGTGTCCGCGGTGCGCTCGCGCGCGGCGGCCGGCGGCAGCCCCGAGATGCGGGCCATGTGGACGACGAACTCCGTCGCCGACACGTCCGGGGGCAGGCAGTCGTGCTCCGGCATGTAGCCCACATGGGCGCGGATCGCCGCGCCCTCTGTCGCCACATCCATGCCCAGGACGGCGGCCCGGCCTTCCGTGGCCGGCGCCAACCCGAGGAGGATCTTGATCAGGGTCGACTTGCCGGCTCCGTTGGCACCGACCAACCCGGTCACGCCGGGTGCGATGTCGACGGTGAGCCGGTCCAGAGCGGTCACCCTCGGGTACCGCTTCGTCAGGCTTTCGGTAGCGATCACAGTCACGCCACGAACCTAGTGGCGCGGGCCACACCCCGTCGTCAGTCTGGGGGGCGGTTGTGCGTAGTCCTTCGGGTTGACCTCCCCGTAGGGGAGGCGATGCTCACGTCCGTCTTGCCGGGTTTCCTCCTGCGGGTCGCGCGGTTCAGCCGTGGCGGGGCGTCGTCCGGGAGCACGGTCGGCTCCACCGGTCGCCCCCGACGGGCCGGACCCCGCGGTGCTGCCGCGTGGTGCTGCGTCGGGTCGTGGGGTGCGGGCGCGCATGCGGGCACGGGTGCGGATGCACGGATGTGCGTGTACGTCGCTCGCGTGGGAGGTGCGGGGGTGTGCGATGCGTGGGTGTGCGGTGCGTGGGTGTGCCTGCCTCGCCGTACGCGCGGA
The DNA here is from genome assembly GCF_042742985.1 of Streptomyces sp. NPDC058864. Lineage (NCBI taxonomy): Bacteria > Bacillati > Actinomycetota > Actinomycetes > Kitasatosporales > Streptomycetaceae > Streptomyces > Streptomyces sp. NPDC058864. The sequence continues at coordinate 100,934 of NZ_JBHYMQ010000006.1, forward strand.
TGCGGCGGTGGGGGCCGCCGTCGTGCGCGGGCGAGTCGGCGACCGGACGGTCCGTGGCCCGCGGGTGGGGCCGGGTCGGGCCGGCGGTGACCGTCACAGCCTCGGGGGTGCGGGTCGTCTCCGGCATCGTCGTCCTCGTTCTCGTGCTCGTTCTCGTGCTCGTGGTCCTGCTCCGGGTGGTGCCGGGGGTCGTGCTCACCGCCGTGCTCCGGGCCGGGGCCGTGTGTGCGACCGTCGTCCGGGGAGTCCGGACGGTTGCGCTGGAGCGGGCGCCGTGTCCGGCGCCGTGCCGGTGCTGGTGCTGGTGCGCTTGTCCTCGGACGGTCCGCTCGACGCGGTCCTGCGGGGACTTCGGGGGCGGTACGGCTTGACGTTCCGTCAACGGAGGCCGTGCGGCATGCCGTACCGGCTGGTCACGTGCGTCCGCGGCGGTCATGCGCAGAGCGCCCACTCGCGGCGGGGGGTACGGGCCGGGGCCTCGGTCACGTCGCTCAGCGCGGGATCGAGGCCGGCGTCGCCGATCGGACGGGTGCGCACGCGGGCCACGGGCGAGGCGCCGTGGGCCTCGGCGCGGATGCGCTGCTTCATCGTCGGCGGCAGGGACTGGGCGTCGGCCGCGGCGGTCAGACAGGGCGCCGGGACGAAGGGTGCGGACGGCTCGGGCACGACGGGTTCGTCGCGGTACGGCGTGAGGGACGACCGACGCGACGCGCTGCGGGACGGCGGGACCTCGGATGTGCGTCGGGCGGGCGCGGCACGGAGGCCCGGTTCGGAACGGAGCCCCGGTTCGACGCGGAGGCCTGGTTCGACGCGCAGTCCGGTACCGGACGCGGCGGCACCCACGGCCACGGGTTGTGGCGCCGGTTCCGTCCGCGGGGCCGGTGCCCAGCGCTGCACCGCCTCGGCGGTCGGCAGGAACCGGGTGCCGGGGACGGTCTCCGGTCGCGGCGCGGCCGGAGCCGTGCTACGCGACGCCGGGACGGCGAACCCGAAGTACGCGACCATCTTGAGCAGGAGCGTCACGAAGACGTCCCAGAACGTCCTGACATGGTTGTTGGCAGCCATGACCTCTCACTTCCTTCGGTGAGTCGGGAGCGACTAATCCGATGATGCGGAAGTGAGCACGAAATCCTCGGTGCCGCACCCCGAGGGTGCCGATATTCCGATCAACACCACCCGGGTGGCCCAGCCGTGCCCCGGGCGGCCGCTCCGGCCACGGCCTTTCGGCGCGGTGCGCCCCGAGTTGCGGCCCCTCACCCCTCGGGGTAGCGGTCGAGGATCCGGCCGGGGCGCCTGCGGGGCGGTCCCGCGCTCCCGTGACGTGCGCGGGCACCGGCCGGGCGGGCCCGGCTCGCCGAGGGGTTTCCACCGGACGGCGGCTGCCGGCCCGATCACCCGACCGCTTCGGACCGGGCGCTCCGAGGGCCACCCCGTAGGGTGGGGAACATGCGCCTGAGCACTGTGATCCTGCCGATCTACCGCTGGCACGAGCAGGGGCGGGAGGTGTGGCGGCGGGCCGAGGAGCTCGGCTTCCACTCCGCCTACACCTACGACCACCTGTCGTGGCGGAGCTTCCGCGACGGCCCGTGGTTCGGGGCGGTGCCGACGCTGACGGCGGCGGCCGCGGCGACGGAGCGGATCCGGCTGGGCACGCTCGTGACCTCGCCGAACTTCCGGCACCCGGTGACGCTCGCCAAGGAGCTGATCACCCTCGACGACGTCAGCGACGGGCGGCTGACGCTCGGCATCGGCGCCGGCGGGGTGGGCTACGACGCGACCGCGCTGGGCCAGGTCGCGTGGACCCCGCGCGAACGGGCCGACCGCTTCGGCGAGTTCGTCGCCGTGCTGGACCGGCTGCTGACGGAGCCGGTGGTGAGTTACGAGGGCGAGTTCTACTCGGCGCACGAGGTGCGGAACGTCCCCGGCTGCGTGCAGCGGCCCCGGGTGCCCTTCGCGGTGGCGGCGACCGGCCCGCGCGGACTGCGGCTGGCGGCACGCTACGGCCAGGCATGGGTGACCTACGGCGACCCGAAGGGCCCGGCGGACGTGCCGGTGGACAAGTGCCCCGAGGTCGTCTCGCACCAGTACGACCAGCTGGAGATCGCCTGCGCGGAGATCGAGCGCGATCCGGGCGAGCTCGACCGCATCCTGCTGACCGGGTCCACGGCCGAGCGCCCGCTGGAGTCGCTCGACGCCTTCGTCGACTTCGCGGGCCGCTACGCGGAGGCCGGCATCACGGAGATCGTGCTCCACTGGCCGGTACCGGACTCCGTCTACGCGGCGGACGAGAAGGTCTTCGAGCGCATCGCCACCGAGGCGCCGGCCCAGCTCAGTTGAGCCGGCGGCGGGCGTTGCGCCGCCACTGGCCGAGCAGCACGGGCGACGCCGCGGGCGGCGGGCCCGCGGGACAGACGTCGAAATGGCTGATCCGGCAGGTGTCGGAGGGCACGGCGGCACGCAGGTTGACCGCCGTGCCGTCGCCCGCGATGCGCCAGCGGCGGCCGGCCGGGACGGCGGCCAGGGGCCACTCGCCGGGCTCGACCAGGATCCAGTGACCGCCGGCGGTGCGGTGGCGGTGGGCGGCGCAGGCGCACCGGCCGCAGGTCGTGGCGGTGCCGGCCGCCGGGTCGACGACGGGTATCGCGGTGCGCGCGGCCAGGCGGATGCCGTCCACGACGGTCGGCAGAGCGTCGGCCAGGAGCACCGGTTCCCGGTCGGGCTGCTCTTCACAACGCAGAAGGGCCATGGCGAGATGGTGGCACCCGGCACTGACAACGGCGACGGAGAGTGTGGCGGTGATCGCACTCCGCACCCGCCTGCTGTCATATGCACGCACATGGGGGACCATGGGTCGGTGACCTCAGCCACCCAGCATCCCCGGACCCCGGACGCCACCCTCGCGGCCCCCGCGCCGCGGCTGATCGCCACCGATCTGGACGGCACGCTCCTGCGCGACGACAAGACCGTTTCGGCCCGGACGATCGCCGCCCTGGCGGACGCCGAGGCCGCGGGCATCGAGGTCTTCTTCGTCACCGGCCGCCCCGCCCGGTGGATGGACGTCGTCGCCGCGCACACCGCCGGCCACGGCATGGCGATATGCGCCAACGGCGCCGCCGTCTACGACCTGCACCGCGGCAGGCGGCTGCTGGCGGCCTACCCCCTCGACCCGCGGGACGCCCTCGCGGTCATCGCGGCCCTGCGCACCGCCGTCCCCGGCACGACCTTCGCCGTCGAGCTGACCGGCGGTTTCGCGTACGAGCCGGAGTACCCGCCGTACGCGCCCGCCCCCGACGCGGTCGTCGCCCCGGTGGAGCACCTGCTGGACGGCGCGCGGCAGGGCCAGCCCGTGCTGAAGCTGCTGGCCAAACACCCCTCCATCGACCCGGACGTGTTCCTGCGCACCGCGCGCGCGGTGGCCGGGGAGCACGCCGAGATCACCAGGTCCAGCGCGTCGGCGCTGCTGGAGATCAGCGGCACGGGGGTCAGCAAGGCGACGACGCTCGCGCGCTGCTGCGCGGACCTCGGCATCGCAGCCGAGGAGGTGGTGGCCTTCGGGGACATGCCCAACGACCTCGCCATGCTGTCCTGGGCGGGCACCTCCTACGCCGTCGCCAACGCCCACCCCGACGTGCTGGCCGCCACGACGCACCGCACCGCGGCGAACGAGGAGGACGGCGTGGCCCGCGTCATCGAGCGGATCCTCGCCGCCCGCTGACCCCGCCCGGCCGGCTCACAGGGGCGCCTCCCAGGCCAGCGTGGTGCCCTTGCCGTCCGGCCCCGGCCCGAAGGTGGACTCGCCGCCGAGCGACTCCGCGCGGCGGGCGAGGTTGCGCAGCCCGCTGCGCCGCCCGGTCTCGGGGATGCCGACGCCGTCGTCGGAGACGATGAGCCGCACCCCCTCGCGGCCGTCGGCGAGCACGGCGGTGGCGTCGAGCACCACCTCGACCCAGGTGGCGCCCGCGTGCCGCTGCACGTTGGACAGCGCCTCGCGCAGCGCCGCCACGAGGTTGCGGGCGCTGAGCGCGCCGACCCGGTGGTCGACGGGTCCGACGAAGCGGACGGAGGGCGGGAAGCCCAGGCCACGCGCGGCGGAGCCGGTCTCGCGCAGCACCTGGGCGCGCAGTCCCGACGGTGCGTCGTCCCCTGGCTCCTGCTGCAGCGCGAAGATCGCCGTCCGCACCTCCTGGATGGTGGCGTCCAGTTCCTCGACCGCGTGCGCGATGCCCTCCTCGGCGTCCGGCGGGAGCGCCTTGCGCCGGGCCCCCTGGAGCATCAGGCCCGTCGCGAAGAGCCGCTGGATGACGAGGTCGTGCAGGTCGCGGGCGATCCGGTCGCGCTCCTCGTAGACGGCCAGCCGGTTGCGGTCGCGCTGCGCGTCCGCGAGCAGCAGGGCAAGCGCCGCCTGCGCCGCGAACTGGGTGGCCACAAAGCGCTCGTCCTCGGTGAAGCCCGGCACGCCGTGCGTCCTGGGCAGCGCGAGCGCGCCCATCACATGGCCGCTGCTCTGCAGCGGCAGGATCATGCAGGCGCCGAAGCGCGGGGCGATCGCCGTGGTCATCCGGTCGTCGGCCGAGGCGTCCTCCACGAACACCGGCTCGCCCGCCATCAGCGGTGCCACGGGCGGGCTGTCCGCCTCGAGCACCGTGCCGACCAGGCCCGCGGGCTGCTCGGCCGAGACGGCGACCACCTCGAGGCCTCCCTCGACGGTCGGCAGCAGCACCAGCCCCGCGTCGGCCCCCACGAGCGCGCGGGCCTGCTCGGCGACGACGTCGAGCGCGTCCTCGCCCGGTTGTTCGTCCGCCAGCAGCGCGCTGGTGACCGAGCCGACGGCGTCCAGCAGCTTGGCCAGTGGTTCTGCCATACGGCGAGCCTAGGGCGGTGCCGCGTCCTACGCCGTGATCGACTCCGGCTCCGGCGCGCCCGGTGCTCCGGCCGCGCGCTCGCGGTCCAGTCCGCGGCGGAACGGGCCGTCGGCGGCGGCCAGCTCCGGGTGCGTACCGCGCTGGACGACCCGGCCGCGGTCGAGGACGAGGATCTCGTCGACCTCCTCCAGACCGGTGAGGCGGTGGGTGATCAGCACGGTCGTCCGGCCCGTGGTCGCGGCCAGCAGATCGGCGGTCAGGGCGTCGGCGGTGGGCAGGTCGAGGTGTTCGGCCGGCTCGTCGAGCACCAGGACGGGGAAGTCGGCGAGCAGCGCGCGGGCCAGCGCCAGGCGCTGGCGCTGGCCGCCGGACAGGCGGGTGCCGTGCTCGCCGACCGGCAGGTCGAGGTCCAGGTCGAGCCGGGCCGCGGCGAGCGCCTTCCGCAGTTCCGCGTCGTCCGCGCCGGGGCGGGCCAGGCGCAGGTTCTCCCGGACCGTGCTGTCGAAGGCGTACTCGTCCTGGGCGCACAGGCCGACCAGGCGGCGCACCGCGTCGCCGTCGAGGGACGTGGCGTCAGTGCCCGCGAGGGTGTACGTGCCCGCTTCGACGTCCAGGAAGCGCAGCAGCACATGGGCGAGGGTCGTCTTGCCCGATCCGGAGGGGCCCACGACGGCGATCCGGCGACCGGGGGTCAGCTCCAGACCGACGCCGTCCAGCGCGGGCCGCGGCTGCCCCGGGTGGCGGGCGGTGAGCCCGCGCAGCACCAGGGGGTGGGGTCCGGCGGGCGCGGCCGCGGGGTGTTCCGGCTCCCGTACGGGCTCGGGGGTGTCGAGCACGTCGTGGACGCGCCGCGCCGCCTGCCGGCTGCGCTGCCGGTACTGCGCGGCGAGCGGCATGGCCGCCACCGCCTCGAAGGCGGCGAGCGGGGTGAGCACGACGACCGCGAGCGCGACCCCGGACAGTCCGCCGCCTGCCACCGCCCGCACGCCCGCCCAGGCGCAGACCGTGACGGTGAGTCCGCTGACCAGTGCGCTGAGCCCGGCCCCGAGCGCCGCGCCGGCCGCGGACCGGGCCGCGATCCGGGTGAGCACGCGGTCCGCCTCGGCCGCCTTGGCGCGGCGCCCCGGCAGTGCCCCGGCGACGGTCAGTTCGGCGGTGCCGGTGAGGACCTCGACCACCTGGGCCGCCAGTTCGCCGCGGGCGGGGGCGAGGGCGCGTTCGGCGCGCCGGGCGAGGGCCGCGGACGCGGCCGGTACGGCCGCGCCCGCGGTGAGCAGTCCCACCGCCAACGCCGCTCCGGCGCCGGGCAGCAGCCACGTGGTGAACGCGGCCGCCGCGGTGCCGGTGAGCACGGCGGCGCCGGCCGGGAGCAGCCAGCGCAGGAAGTAGTCCTGCAGGCCGTCCACGTCGGCGACCAGGCGGGAGAGCAGGTCGCCGCGCCGGGTGTCCCGCAGCGCTGCGGGTGCAAGCCGTTCCAGCCGGCCGTACACCGTGACCCTGAGGTCGGCGAGGGCGCGGAAGACGGCGTCGTGCGCGACCAGGCGCTCGGCGTAGCGGAAGACCGCCCGGCCGATCCCGAAGGCCCGGGTCGCGGTGACCGCGACCATCAGGTACAGGACCGGCGGTTGCTGGGAGGCCCGGGATATCAGCCAGGCCGAGGTCGCCATCAGACCGACGGCGCTCAGCAGGGCGAGGGTGCCGAGCAGCAGCGCGAGGGCGAACCGCGGCCGCAGCGGCGAGGCCGTCCGGCGCACCCGGGTCAGCGGGGCGGGGGCCGGGGAGGACGGGGAGGACGGAGAGGACGCCGGCGGGGCGACGGCGTGGGCGGCGCCCAGGGGTTCGGGGGCGGGCGCGGCGGCCGCGGTCCGGGCGGGGCGCTCGGCGGCGGCCGGCACGGCGCGCCGCGGAGCGCCGTCGAGCCGTACCGTGCGGTCCGCCACGGCGAGCAGCGCGGGACGGTGGACCACGAGCAGCACCGTGCGACCCGTCGCGAGCCGCCGGACGGCGTCGACCACGGCCGCCTCGGTCTCGCCGTCCAGGGCCGCCGTGGGCTCGTCGAGCAGCAGCAGCGGCCGGTCGGCGAGGAACGCCCGGGCCAGCGCGACGCGTTGCCGCTGGCCGGCGGAGAGCCCGGCCCCGCCCTCGCCGACCGCCGTCGCGGGGTCGAGTTCCGGGGCGCCGGCGTCCCGGAGCGCGGCGCGGACCTCGGCCGGGCTCGCGTCCGGCCGGGCCAGCCGTACGTTGTCGGCGATGGTCCCGGCGAACAGGTGCGGCCGCTGGGGGACCCAGGCGATCTGCCGGTGCCAGCCGGCCGGGTCGTGGGCGGCGAGGTCGGTGCCGCCGGCCAGCACCCGTCCCGAGGTCGGCTCGGTGAAGCCCAGCAGCACGGAGAGCAGGGTGCTCTTGCCGATACCGCTGGGGCCGGTGAGGGCGATCGTCTCGCCGGGGGAGACCCGCAGGGAGACCGGGCCGAGGCGGCCCTGCACGGCGACCCGGTCCAGTTCGACGACCGCGGTCCGCAGATCGGGGGCCGGAGCCGTGCCGCGGCGGGGCGGCGCGGTCTCCAGGACGGCGAAGACCTCGTCCGCGGCGGAGAGCCCCTCGGCGGCCGCGTGGTAGTGCGCGCCCACCTGGCGCAGCGGCAGGTACGCCTCGGGCGCCAGGACGAGGATGACCAGCCCGGTGCGGAGGTCGAGTTCGCCGTGGACCAGCCGCATGCCGACGCCGACGGCGACCAGGGCGACGGAGATGGTGGAGAGCAGTTCCAGGGCGAAGGAGGAGAGGAAGGTGATGCGCAGCGTCCGCATCGTGGCGCGCCGGTGGTCGGCGGTGATGGCGCGGATGGACTCGGCCTGGGCCTTGGCCCGGCCGAAGACCTTGAGGGTGGGCAGGCCGGCCACGACGTCGAGGAAGTGGCCGGACAACCGGGCGAGCAACTGCCACTGACGGTCCATGCGGGCCTGGGTGGCCCAGCCGATGAGGACCATGAAGACCGGGATGAGGGGGAGCGTCAGGGCGATGGTGAGCGCCGAGATCCAGTCCTCGGTGACGATGCGGGCGAGGACGGCGGCGGGCACCACGACGGCCAGGCCCAGTTGGGGCAGATAGCGGGCGAAGTATCCGTCCAGGGCGTCGATTCCCCGGGTGGCGAGAGCGGTGAGCTCCCCGGTGCGACGCTCGGTGAGGCCTGCCGGGCCGAGCGCGGTGACGTGCTCCAGCAGCCGCGTGCGCAGCTGGGACTTGACGGCTGCGGAGGCGCGGTGCGCGCACAGTTCGGTGAGCCAGGAGACGGCCGCCCGGCCGGCCGCGACGCCGGCGAGCAGCAGCAGCGGGGTGCGCAGCGCCCCGGCGTCGAGACCGTCCTCGAAACCCCCGACGACGATCTCCGCGACGATCATCGCCTGCGCGATGACCAGGCCCGCACCGGCGAGACCGAGCAGGACGGAGACGGCGAGGAACACACGGGTCGCGCGGGCGTACCTCAGGAGCCGGGGGTCGACGGGTTTCACGTGAAACAGCTCCTCAGTGCGCTTCGGCGATGTGCTGGGTGCCGATCCGCTTGCGGAACACCCAGTACGTCCATGCCTGGTAGAGCACGACCAGCGGGGCCGCGATCGCGGCGCACCAGGTCATGATCTTCAGCGTGTACGGGGTCGAGGAGGCGTTCTCCACCGTCAGGCTCCACGCCGGGTCCAGCGTGGAGGGCATGACGTCCGGGAAGAGCACCAGGAAGAACATCGCCACCACGGCGACGACGGTGACCCCGGAGAAGGCGAACGCCCAGCCCTCGCGGCCCCTCAGGTTGGCGCCCAACGCGGCGAGCAGCGCGAGAACGGCGACGGCCGCGGCGGCCAGGCTCCAGGCGTCGCCGCCGCTGCCCTGCGTCCAGGCCAGGAAGGCGACCGCGAGCACCGCGGTGACCGCTCCGGCCCGGGTGGCGAAGCGGCGGGCGCGGGCGCGGATGTCGCCGAGGGTCTTCAGCGCCGCGAAGACCGCGCCGTGGAAGGTGAAGAGGCTGAGCGTGACGAGCCCGCCGAGCAGGGCGTAGGGGCCGAGCAGGTCCAGGACCCCGCCGGTGTACTCGCCCGAGGCGTCGATCTCCACCCCGTGCACGATGTTGGCGAACGCCACGCCCCACAGGAACGCGGGGAGCAGTGAGGTCCAGAAGATCGCCTGCTCCCAGGCGGTCTGCCAGCGTTCGCTGCTGCGCTTGGCCCGGTACTCGAAGGCGACGACCCGGACGATCAGGCAGAGCAGGATCGCCAGGAGCGGCAGGTAGAAGCCGGAGAAGAGGGTGGCGTACCACTCGGGGAAGGCGGCGAAGGTGGCGCCGCCGGCGGTGATCAGCCAGACCTCGTTGCCGTCCCAGACCGGGCCGATGGTGTTGATCAGCACCCGCCGCTCGGGGCGGTCGCGGGCGAGCAGCCGGGTGAGGACGCCGATGCCGAAGTCGAAGCCCTCGAGGAAGAAGTAGCCGGTCCACAGGACCGCGATGAGGACGAACCAGACGTCGTGGAGGTGCATGCCGTCTCTCCCTAGTACGAGAAGGCCATCGGGCGGTCGGCGTCGCCGCCGATCTTCGTGGGGGGATTCAGGTCGGCCTCGGTGAGCTCGGGCGGCCCGGCCTTGGCGTACTTGACCAGGAGCTTGACCTCGACGACGGCGAGGACGGCGTAGAGCGCGGTGAGGACGATCAGCGAGGTCAGCATCTCGGCGGTGGAGACGCCGGGGGAGACCGCGTCCTCGGTGCGCAGCAGTCCGTACACCACCCACGGCTGGCGGCCGTTCTCGGTGAAGATCCAGCCCCAGGAGTTGGCGATCAGCGGGAAGCCCATGGTGAGCAGCCCGATCCGCCAGTACCAGCGGGACAGCGCCGGGGAGAGGGCGGTGTTCCTGGTGAGCATCAGCCGCGGCGGCTCGTCCTCGGCGGTGCGCAGGTCCTCGGCGAGCCAGAACCTGCGGCGGGTGAGCCAGAGTCCCGCCAGGCCGACCGCGAAGGAGGTCATGCCGAAGCCGATCATCCAGCGGAAGCCCCAGTAGGCGACCGGGATGTTCGGCCGGTAGTCGCCGGGACCGTACTTCTCCTGTTCGGCCTTGTTGACGTCGTTGATGCCGGGGACGTACGAGTCGAAGTCGTCGTGGGCGAGGAAGGACAGCAGGCCGGGGACCTCGACGGCCACGGAGTTGTGGCCCTTCTCGACGTCGCCGTAGGCGAAGATCGAGAAGGGTGCCGGGGCCTCGCCGTCCCACAGGGCCTCGGCCGCGGCCATCTTCATCGGCTGCTGCTCGTACATGACCTTGCCCAGCCGGTCGCCGCTGATCGCGGTGAGCAGGCCGGCGACGACCGCGGTGACCAGGGCGAGGCGCAGCGAGGTCCGCATGACGGCCACGTGCTTGCGCCGGGCCAGGTGGTAGGCCGATATGCCGATCATGAAGGCGGCGCCGGTCAGGAAGGCCGCGGTCAGCGTGTGGAAGACCACGACGAGGGTGGTGTTCTGGCTGAGCACCGCCCAGAAGTCGGTCAGCTCCGCTCGGCCGGTGACCTTGTTGTAGCGGTAGCCGACCGGGTGCTGCATCCAGGAGTTCGCGGCGAGGATGAAGTACGCGGACAGGATCGTGCCCAGCGAGACCAGCCAGATGCAGGCCAGGTGGAGCTTCTGCGGGAGCTTGTCCCAGCCGAAGATCCACAGGCCGATGAAGGTGGACTCGAAGAAGAAGGCGATGAGTGACTCGAAGGCGAGCGGGGCGCCGAACACGTCGCCGACGAAGCGCGAGTAGTCCGACCAGTTCATGCCGAACTGGAACTCCTGGACCAGGCCGGTGGCCACGCCCATGGCGATGTTGATCAGGAAGAGCTTGCCCCAGAACTTGGTCGCCCGGAGGTACTTCTCCTTGCCCGTGCGCACCCAGGCGGTCTGGAGGCCGGCGGTGAGGGCGGCGAGGGAGATCGTGAGGGGGACGAAGAGGTAGTGGTAGACGGTCGTGATGCCGAATTGCCATCGCGCGACGGCAACGGAGTCCAGTGCCAGGTCCACGTCACGCCTCCTAACATGCCGAGCTTGTGAAAGTGAACGCATTCACAAGCTCAGTATGCCGCACACGCTTTCGCCCCCTCACACCGGGGGGTGGGAGGGGGCGAAAGGGGGCATGCTACGACGCCCCGTGGCACCCGGGACACTGCGAGGGGACGGTCACAGCTCCTTCCGGAAGGCCTCCGCCGTGCGGAGCAGGACGTCGTTGGCGGCCTCCTCGCCGACCGTGATCCGCACTCCCTCCCCCGCGAACGGACGGACGGTGACGCCGGCCCGCTCGCAGGCCGCGGCGAAGTCGGTGGTGCGCTCCCCCAGCCGCAGCCACACGAAGTTGGCGTGCGTCTCCGGCACCGTCCAGCCCTGCGCGGTCAGCCCGTCGAACACCCGGGTCCGCTCGGTGACCAGCGCGTCGACCCGCTGCAGCAGCGCCGCCTCCGCGCGCAGCGAGGCCACCGCCGCGTCCTGGGCGAGCTGGCTCACGCCGAAGGGGACGGCCGTCTTGCGCAGCGCCGCGGCGACCGGCTCGTGCGCGATCGCGAACCCCACGCGCAGTCCGGCGAGCCCGTACGCCTTGGAGAAGGTACGCAGCACCGCCACGTTGGGACGGTCGCGGTAGACCTCGACGCCGTCCGGCACCTCCGGGTCGCGGATGAACTCCTTGTACGCCTCGTCCAGCACGACCAGCACGTCGGGCGGGACGCGGTCCAGGAAGCGCTCCAGCGCGGCCCGGCGGACCACGGTGCCGGTGGGGTTGTTGGGGTTGCAGACGAAGACCAGCCGCGTCCGGTCGGTGATCGCCGCGGCCATCGCGTCCAGGTCGTGGGTCTCCTCCGCGTCCAGCGGCACGCGCACCGAGGCCGCCCCGGTGATCTGCGTGATGATCGGATAGGCCTCGAAGGACCGCCAGGCGTAGACGACCTCGTCACCCGGTCCCGCGGTCGACTGCAGCAACTGCTGCGCGACACCGACCGAGCCGGTGCCCGTCGCGATGTGCTCCACCGGCACGCCGAAGCGGTGCGCCAGTTCGGCGTGGAGGGCCGTGCACGCCATGTCCGGGTAGCGGTTGAAGTTCTCCGCGGCGGCGGTGGCCGCCTCCAGGACACCCGGCAGCGGCGCGTAGGGGTTCTCGTTGGAGGACAGCTTGTAAGCGGTCACTCCGTCATCCACGGCCGGGGGTCTGCCCGGCTTGTACGTGGGGATGCCGTCCAGTTCGCGGCGCAGTTTGGGGCTCATGCCCCACACCATACGAGCGCCCGCCCGGCCGGGGGAGGCCTTGCGGCACACGGGCGTGGGGCAGGGGCTCACGACGAACGGAGCAGGTGGCGCCGCGCACTGCGCGCCGGTGGCGCGCGCGGTGGCGCGCATCCCTCGTAGGGGTGAGTTGATGGCCGCGCACACCGCGCGGGGCGGGGCCGGCGGCGCCCCGTGACGGAGCCGCGACCTGCCGTAGGCACCGGCCGCCACCTGCGCTTTCCCGGCCGCCCCCGGCGCCGCGGGTGGGGAAACGTATCTGTCAACGCCTTCTCCGGCACCCCGCGAAAGGACCACCCGACCCCTACTATCACCACGCCATGACAGCAGCAGGGAAGCACCAGGCGAGCCGGCCCGTCGGACGCCGGCTGGAGCGGGCCGGCATCAGGGACGTGGCCGCCGCGGCCGGGGTCTCGATCACCACCGTCTCCGACGCGCTCAACGGCAAGGGCCGACTGCCCGACGCCACCCGCCGTCACGTCCGTGAGGTCGCCGACCGGCTGGGGTACCGCCCCTCCGCCGCCGCCCGCACGCTGCGCACCGGACGGTCGGGGCTGATCGGCCTGACCGTGACGACGTACGGGGAAGAACCCTTCACCTTCACGGAGTTCGCCTACTTCGCCGAGATGGCCCGGGCCGCCACCTCCGCCGCGCTCGCCCGCGGCTACGCCCTGGTCATCCTGCCGGCCTCCTCCCGGCACGACGTGTGGAGCAACGTCGCGCTGGACGGCACCGTCGTGATCGACCCCTCCGACCACGACCCGATGGTCACCGAGCTGGTGCGGCAGGGCATCCCCGTGGTCAGCGACGGCCGTCCGACCGGCAGCCTGCCCGTCCGGGCCTGGGTGGACAACGACCACGAGGCCGCCGTGCTCGGCATCCTGGAGCACCTCGCCGAGGCCGGGGCCCGCAGGATCGGCCTGCTCACCGGTACCAGCACCGACACCTACACCCGGCTGTCCACCACCGCCTACCTCAGCTGGTGCGAGCGGATCGGCCAGGAGCCCGTCGTCGAGGCCTACCCCGCCCACGACCCGTGCGCCGGCGCCGTCGCCGCGGACCGCCTGCTGGCCAGGCCCGACCGTCCCGACGCCGTCTACGGCCTCTTCGACCCCAACGGCACCGACCTGCTCGCCGCCGCCCGCCGCTACGGGCTGCGCGTGCCCGACGACCTCCTGCTGGTCTGCTGCAGCGAGAGCACGGTCTACGCGACGACCGAGCCCCCGATCACCACGCTCTCCCTCAAACCGGGCCGGATCGGCACCGCGGTCGTCCAGCTGCTCATCGACGCCATCGAGGGCGTGGACGCGGGCCGCCCGGTGCAGCAGGTCATGCCGACCGACCTGATCGTCCGCACCTCCTCCCAGCGGCGCTCGCCGCGGACCACCATCAGTCCGCCCCGCGGGCCCGCGGGAGGATAGGAACGGGCGCCCCCGGGGCGAGAAGGGTCCACCCCGGGGGGATTTGTCCGCACCGGATGAAATCGCTATCAGCAGGTGTGTCACGCCACGACAGCGTCATTCCTATGATGGGCGGATGGTGGCGCGACGGTGGAGGGGTCGATGACTCAGGGGGCAGGTCAGGGACCCATGCCCGGTACCTCGTACGGCTGGTCTCAGGACCCCGCGGAGGCGGTGGCGCACGCTGCGCCCATGACGCCGTCGGCGCACCCCGCCGATGCCGTCGGGGCCCCGCCCGGACATCCGGCCGGGCACGAACCGACCGTGATCGACGAGCAGATGATGCCGCCGGAGTACACGCCCACGCAGCGCGACCTCCCGGTGGTCACCGCGGCCGACACCCGGGCGCTCGGCCCGCTGTACGCCGTCGGCGACGTCCACGGCTACCTGGACCGGCTGCACGAGGCCCTGTACGCGACGGGGCTGATCGACTCCGAGGGCCACTGGGCGGCCGGCAACGCCCGTCTGTGGTTCCTCGGCGACTTCACCGACCGCGGCCCCGACGGCATCGGCGTGATCGAGCTCGTCATGCAGCTGTCCGCGGAGGCCGCCGCGGCCGGCGGATACGCCAGGGCCCTCATGGGCAACCACGAACTGCTGCTGCTCGGCGCCCACCGCTTCGGCGACACCCCGGTGAACTCCGCCGCCGGCACCGCCTCCTTCCTCGCCGCCTGGCGCCTCAACGGCGGCCAGACCAGCGACATGGAGCGGCTGCAGGACCACCACATCGCCTGGATGTCCCGGCTGGACGCGGCCGCCCTCACCGACGGCCACCTGCTGCTGCACTCCGACACGACCGCGTACCTGGAGTACGGCACCACCATCGACGCGATGAACGACGCCGTCACCGGCATCCTGCAGCGTGGCGACGCCGACGAGTGCTGGGAACTGTTCCGCAAGTTCACCCGGCGCTTCGCCTTCCGCGGCGAGTCGGGCCCGCAGGCCGCCCGCGAGCTGCTGGACACCTACGGCGGCCACCGCGTCGTACACGGTCACAGCCCCATCCCGTACCTGCTCGGCGAGCCCGGGGCCGAGCCCGGCGCCGAGCAGCCGGACCGCTCCGCGGTCGTCGAGGGGCCGCACGTGTACGCGGAGGACCTGGCGGTGGCCATGGACGGCGGGGTGACCATGGACGGCAAACTCCTGGTCGCACAGCTGCCGTTGTAGACCCCGAAACCCCCATTTTCCGGAAACACTCTGTCACCGCGTCACCTCCGCGCTCTACCATCGGGATATCCGTAGGCAGCTTCTCCTCCGCTTCCGCCCAGCCGGACCGGACCTTCGTCCTTCGTGAACCCCGGGAGGAACCGGAGACGGAGCATCGGGGGATGCACATGAACAGCGCTCCACACCTGCTGACCGAGGACCGCCCGGAGTTCGAGCGAGCCCTCGACACGGCTCTGCACTCGGAGGGCACGCGGGCCGCCCTCGCCGACGCGCACAGCCGCCTCAACGCCGAGCAGTTGCGCACCATGGCGCTCAACGCGGCCGAGCCCATCTCGGCCTGCGCCGCGCCCGAGTACGAGCAGTTCGTCAAGGTCCGCGAGGCCTTCGCGGAGCAGCGCCGCGAGGCCCGCACCGCGACCGTGCCGGGCCTCGGCTACGCGGCCGCGGCGGCCCCGGTCGCCGCGGACGGCTCGGGTGCCGGGCTGTTCGCCGTCGTCGCCGTGCTCACACCGATCCTGGCGGGCACGGCCGCCGTCATCTTCCTCGTGCTCGGGTACGCCCTGCGCTTCGGGCACCCCGAACCGGCGATCGCCCAGCCGCTGCGGCAGGCCGGCTGGCTCTTCGCGGCCGTCGCCGTCTGCGGCATCGTCATCGGCATGGTCGGACTGCTGCTCACCGCGCTGCGCAACGGCCGGGCCGCCCTCCACGACCCCGCGGGCGACGAGCCCCGCGACGTCGCGCTCGCCCGTGAGCTGTGGCGCCGGGCGCTGCTGGAGCGGGGGCTGCAGCCCTTCCTCGACGACGCCCTCGCCAAGGCCGCCGACGCCGCGCCCACCGCCCCCACCGCGACCACCGGCGGCGGCAGCCCCCGGATGCCGCGGCTCGGTTACTCCCGCCCGGACTTCTCCAGCCCCGGCCACGAGTCCTCCCCCGAGCCCGGGGACCGCTTCACCAGCCCGGACTTCACGAGCCCCGACTTCTCCAGCCCCGACTTCGGCGGCCCGGACCACAGACCCGACTGACCCGGCGGGCCGGGGCGGCCCACCGGTCGTGGTCCGGACGCTCGCCCCGGTCGGCGTGCCCGTTGCTCCGGCGGCCCGCCGGGGCGGGCCGCCGGAGGAACCCGGATCAGTCGGCGATCGGGAGGTAGACCCGGTTGCCCGAGGCCGCGAACTCCTTGGACTTCTCCAGCATTCCGGCCTCGATCTCCTCCGGGGTGCCGCCGTGTTGGCGGCGGATGTCCTGGGAGATCTTCATCGAACAAAATTTCGGCCCGCACATGGAGCAGAAGTGCGCGGTCTTGGCCGGCTCCGCCGGGAGCGTCTCGTCGTGGAACGCCCGAGCCGTGTCCGGGTCGAGGGCCAGGTTGAACTGGTCCTCCCAGCGGAACTCGAAGCGGGCGTCGGAGAGCGCGTCGTCCCACTCCTGCGCGCCGGGGTGGCCCTTGGCGAGGTCGGCGGCGTGGGCGGCGATCTTGTAGGTGATGACACCGGTCTTGACGTCGTCGCGGTCGGGCAGGCCCAGGTGCTCCTTGGGCGTGACGTAGCAGAGCATGGCCGTGCCCCACCAGGCGATCATCGCGGCGCCGATGCCGGAGGTGATGTGGTCGTAGGCGGGCGCGATGTCGGTGGTGAGCGGGCCGAGGGTGTAGAACGGCGCCTCCTCGCAGATCTCCTGCTGGAGGTCGATGTTCTCCTTGATCTTGTGCATGGGCACGTGCCCCGGCCCCTCGATCATGGTCTGCACACCGTGCCGCTTGGCGACGGTGTTGAGTTCGCCGAGCGTGCGCAATTCCGCGAACTGGGCCTCGTCGTTGGCGTCCGCGATCGAGCCGGGCCGCAGGCCGTCGCCCAGGGAGTACGTGACGTCGTAGGCGGCGAGGATCTCGCAGAGCTCCTCGAAGTTCTCGTAGAGGAAGCTCTCCTTGTGGTGCGCCAGGCACCAGGCCGCCATGATCGACCCGCCGCGGGAGACGATGCCCGTCTTGCGGCGGGCGGTCAGCGGGACGTACCGCAGCAGCACACCGGCGTGGACCGTCATGTAGTCGACGCCCTGCTCGGCCTGCTCGACGACGGTGTCCTTGTAGATCTCCCAGCTCAGTTCCTCGGCCTTGCCGTCCACCTTCTCCAGGGCCTGGTAGAGGGGGACGGTCCCGATCGGGACCGGGGAGTTGCGCAGCACCCACTCGCGCGTGGTGTGGATGTTGCGGCCGGTGGAGAGGTCCATGACCGTGTCGGCGCCCCAGCGGGTGGCCCAGGTCATCTTGTCCACCTCCTCCTCGATGGAGGAGGTGACCGCCGAGTTGCCGATGTTGGCGTTGACCTTCACCAGGAACCGCTTGCCGATGATCATCGGCTCGATCTCCGGGTGGTTGACGTTCGCCGGCAGGACGGCCCGACCCGCCGCGATCTCCTCGCGGACGACCTCGGGGGAGACGCCCTCGCGGATCGCGACGTACTCCATCTCCGGGGTGATCTCGCCCCGCCGTGCGTACGCGAGCTGGGTCACCGGCTGTCCGGGCCGGCCGCGCCGGGGGAGGCGGGGACGGCCGGGGAAGACGGCGTCGAGGTTGCGCAGGCCGCCGCGGGGCGAGGTGTGCTTGAGGCCGTCGTCCTCGGGGCGGACGGGGCGGCCGGGGTACTCCTCGGTGTCGCCGCGGGCGGTGATCCAGTTCTCCCGCAGCGGCGGCAGGCCGCGGCGGACGTCGGTGGTGACGTTCGGGTCGGTGTACGGGCCGGACGTGTCGTACAGCGTCACGTCCCGGCCGTTGGTCAGGTGCACCCGGCGGACGGGGACCTGCACGTCCGGGCGGGACCCGGTCATGTAGCCCTTGTGCCAGCCGATTTCGCGCGCGTGTGCATCCTGCATGGTCATGAGACCCACTCCCTACGCCGGCATTACCCGGTAACAGGTTCAGCGGTCGGCGCAGCTGGCGGCCTTCGGCCGGTCAGCGCCCTCTCAGCCCGGTGCTCCGAGCTCCCGCGTTTGCAAAGGTGCCTCAACGCTAGCGGGTCCTCGCTGACGCACACCAGGGGGTGTTGCGATGATCGGGTCGTGGACTCCACTCAACCGCACGCGCACTCCCACGGTCACTCCCACGGCCACGGCCCGGTGCCGCCGGTCTCCCGGCACCTGCGCAAGGTCATCGCCGCCGTGCTGATCCCGTTCGTCGCGGCCGTCGTGGCCGGTCTGGTGGTGCTGTGGCCGGGCGGCGTGCCGGAGCACGAGCGCACCGGCGTCGGCTTCGACCAGCAGACGCAGTCCGGGCGGGTGGTGAAGGTCGAGGACGTCAAGTGCTCGGACGTCAACGCCGAACCGGGCGCCGGCCCCGCGCCCTCTCCCGGCTCGACGTCGGCACCTTCGGGCCCGGCGATCTGCGAGCGCGCGACGATCGAGGTGGTCACGGGCAAGGACGCGGGCCGTACCTTCACCGAGATCGTGCAGCCGACCCAGACCCGGCACTACACCGAGGGCCAGAAGGTGCTGCTGGCGTACGCGCCGCAGGCGCCGCGCGAACTGCAGTACTCGGTGACCGACGTCGACCGGGCCTTCCCGCTGTGGCTGCTGGCCGGGATCTTCGCCGCGGTGGTGGTCGTGGTCGGGCGGCTGCGCGGGGTCCTGGCGCTGGCGGCGCTGGTCATCAGCTTCGCGGTGCTGACGCTGTTCATCCTCCCGGCGATCCTGCACGGCAGCAATCCGCTGCTGGTGGCGGTGATCGGCGGCAGCGCCATCATGCTGATCGCGCTCTACATGTGCCACGGCCTCAACGCCCGTACCTCGGTGGCGGTCCTGGGCACCCTGTGCTCGCTGCTGCTGATCGGCGTCCTGGGTTCGGTCTTCATCGACTGGGCGCTGCTCAGCGGCAACACCTCCGACGAGACCGGGCTGATCCACTCCCTGTACCCGGACATCGAGATCCGCGGCCTGCTGCTGGCCGGCATCATCATCGGTTCGCTGGGCGTCCTGGACGATGTGACGGTCACCCAGACCTCGGCGGTGTGGGAGCTGCGCGAGGCGGACCCGGGGGCGAGCCGGCGCCGGTTGTACTCGGCGGCGATGCGGATCGGGCGGGACCACATCGCCTCGGTCGTCAACACCCTGGTGCTGGCCTACGCGGGCGCGGCGCTGCCGCTGCTGCTGCTCTTCTCCATCGCGGAGCGCGGGGTGCTGGCGGTGGCGGGCAGCGAGCTGGTCGCCGAGGAGATCGTGCGGACCCTGGTGGGCAGCATCGGCCTGGTGGTGGCGGTACCGCTCACGACGGCGCTGGCCGTCCTGGTGGTGTCGGCGGACCGCGGCAGCGGCGACACTGTTCCCGCGGGCGCGGGTCGCGGGCACCGGCGGCGCGCCAAGTGAACCGGGAGGGGCGGGGAACGTGGTCGGACTGCAGGGCCGGGTGACCGGGACGGTCGGACCGGGGCTGGTCGGCGAGGTGATCGTGCACGTCCGGGGCGGTGCGGAGGCGTTCCTGGCGTACCCGGCGACGGCCGGGGAGCGCATCGAGAAGGGCACGGTCGTGGTGGTCGTGGAGCACCTGCCGCCGCGCACCGTGTACGTGGCGCCCGCGTACGGCTGAGCGGAGCGGTCTGCTCCACGTCAAGAAAGCGACAAGGATCCGCCAGGACCTACCGCACCGTCACCCACAGGCGCACACTCCCGTACGCGGCCCCGATCGGGGCCATCCGTAAGGGGGCGTATGCCGATGCTGATCGGCGTTGCGGCGGGCGGGGCGCTCGTCGCGATCATCATTCTGGTCGGCCTGTTCAGGCTCATGTGGCGGGTCGCCGAGCCCAACGAGGCACTGGTCATCTCCGGTTCCAAGCACCGTACGGACGGTGTGGGGGAGGGGATGGGATTCCGCATCGTCACGGGACGGGGAACGCTGGTCCTGCCCGGCGTCCAGGCGGTGCGCAGGCTCTCGCTCGACCTCAACGAGGCCGAGCTGAACGTGGACTGCGTCACCCAGCAGGGCATCCCGCTGAAGGTGCACGGCGTGGTCATCTTCAAGGTGGGCGACGACATGGTGTCGATCGCCAACGCCGCGCGGCGCTTCCTGGACCAGCAGAAGTTCATGCCGGAGCGGGTGCACAACGTCTTCGCGGGTCATCTGCGGTCCATCGTGGGCGGGCTGACGGTGGAGCAGATGATCCGGGACCGGGAGCGGCTGACCGCGGAGACCCGCGCCGCGTCGGGTTCGGAGATGGAGAAGCTGGGTCTGATCATCGACTCGCTGCAGATCCACGAGATCGTCGACCCGACCGGCTACATCAACAATCTGGCCGCACCGCACGCCGCGGCCGTGCAGCGGGACGCCCGCATCGCGCAGGCGGAGGCGGACCGGCTGGCCACCGAGGCCGAGCAGCAGGCCGCGGCCCGCATGGCCGAGGCGACCCGTGACAGCCAGATCCTGCAGGCGGGTTACATGGCCGAGCGGGACAAGGCCACCGCGTCCTCCCGGCAGGCGGGTCCGCTCGCGGAGGCGGCGGCCCGGCAGGAGGTCGTCGTCCAGGAGACCCGGGTCGCGGAACTGGAGGCGCAGCGTCGGGAGCAGCAGCTGCAGGCGGACGTCCGCAAGCCGGCGGACGCCTCCGCGTACGAGAAGCGGACGCTGGCCGAGGCCGAGCGCGACGCGCGCATCTCGGCGGCCGAGGCGAAGGCCCGGGAGACCGAACTGGCCGCCGCCGCCGAGGCGAACCGCGTCAAGACGGCCGCGGCCGCGCAGGCGGAGCAGACCAGGGTCAGCGGTGAGGCGACCGCCGCGGCCACCCGGGCCACGGGCGAGGCCGAGGCCGCCGCGACGCAGGCACGGGGTCTGGCGGAGGCCGAGTCCGCGAAGGCCCGGGGTCTGGCCGAGGCCGAGGCGATCAAGGCGCGGGCCGCGGCCCTGGCGGAGAACCAGGAGGCGGTCGTCGCCCAGCAGCTGGCCGAGAACTGGCCGGAGATCGTCCGGGCGGGCGCCGAGGCCTTCGGCAACGTCGACCACATGGTGCTGCTCAACGGCGCCGACGGGATGTCGGAGATGTTCGCCAAGGCACTCACCATGGGCGGCACGGGTCTGGGCCTGGCCCGTCAGCTGCTCGCCCAGATGAACGGCGCGACCGGCGCCGGCGGCGACGTCGCGCCGCCGAACGGTGCGGCGCCGCGGAGCCCCGAGCGCGTCCGGCTCCAGGACTGAGCGGCGCACGTCCCGTGGGGCCCGGTCACCGGGCCCCACGGGGTCACCACTTGTCGCGGGAGTCGGACGAGGACGAGGTGAACTTCTTGACCACGTACACCAGGCCGCCGACCAGTGCCACGAAGATCAGCACCTTGAACAGCAGCCAGAACAGGAACCCGATCGCGCTGGCGATCATGCCGCCGAAGACCACGATCGCGATCACGGGCACCGCGACCCACTTGACCCACCAGGGCAGGCCCTCGAAGAGCTTCACCGTTTCCTCCTCCTTGTCGTCCTTCCGCTCCCAGGCTAGGGCCGCGGCGCCCCTTCGCGGAGGCCCCGTGGTCCCCATCCGTCCCTGACCCTCCCCCTACGGGAACCCCGGGGCGGAGGCCCTCAGGCCTCGGGGGGCGAGAAGACCACCATGACCTTCAGGTCCTCGGTGACGTGGTGGAAGCGGTGCGGCGCCCCGGCCGGGACGTAGACCACGCTGCCGCGCGCCACGTGCGTCGTCTCCTCCCCCACGGTGATCAGCGCGCGGCCGCTCACGACCAGGTAGATCTCGTCCTGCGCGTGCGGTTTCTGCGGGTCGAGCTCCCCGGCCCCCAGGGCGTAGAGCCCGGCGGACATGTTCCGCTCGCGCAGGAAGCCGAGGTACGCGCCGTCGTTGGCGGCCCGCTCGGCCTCCAGGTCGTCCAGCCGGAACACCTTCACTTGGCCGCTCCCTTTCACCCCTGTGCCTGTGCCATCGCTTCTGCGACGATCTCAGCCATGATGAACTTCGTCGTCAAGACGCTCGCGAACGCCGGAGCCCTGCTGGTGGCCATCTGGCTCGTGGGCAACATCACGCTCACCGGTGACGACACCGGGCACAAGGCCCTCACCCTCATCCTCGTCGCCCTGGTCTTCGGCGTGGTCAACTGGCTGGTGAAGCCGCTGGTGAAGCTGCTGTCGCTGCCGCTGCTCGTGCTGACGCTCGGCTTGTTCACGCTGGTCGTCAACGCCCTGATGCTGCTGCTGACCTCCTGGATCTCCGGCGAGCTCGACCTGGACTTCCACGTCGAGGGCTTCTGGGCGGCGTTCCTCGGCGGCCTGATCATCAGCATCGTCTCGTGGGCCCTGAACATGGTCCTCCCGGACGAGGACTGAGCCCGGGGCGGCATCATGGAGCCCATGAGCGCTCCGTCCTCCCGCACCCCGCTGCGGGTGTGTTTCGTCTGCACCGGCAACATCTGCCGTTCGCCGATGGCCGAGTCCGTCTTCCGCGCCCGTGCCGAGGAGGCCGGGCTCGGCGGCCTGGTCGCCGCCGACAGCGCGGGGACCGGCTCCTGGCACGAGGGCGACGGCGCCGACCACCGCACCGTGGCCGTGCTCCGCGCGGCCGGGTACGGGTACGAGCACATCGCGCGCCAGTTCCAGCCCGAGTGGTTCGCCGGGCTCGACCTGGTGATCGCCCTCGACTCGGGACACCTGCGGGACCTGCGCCGGCTGGCGCCCACCCCGGAGGACGCCGCCAAGGTGCGGCTG
This sequence comes from Streptomyces sp. NPDC058864, assembly GCF_042742985.1. Taxonomy (NCBI): domain Bacteria; kingdom Bacillati; phylum Actinomycetota; class Actinomycetes; order Kitasatosporales; family Streptomycetaceae; genus Streptomyces; species Streptomyces sp. NPDC058864. Next base: position 123,387 of record NZ_JBHYMQ010000006.1, read on the forward strand.
CTGCGCTCCTACGACCCCGCCGCGGACGCCGGAGCGGACGGCCGCGGCCTGGACGTGCCCGACCCCTACTACGGGGATCTGAGCGGCTTCGAGGAGTGCCTGGAGCTGTGCGAGGCCGCCGCCGACGGCCTGCTGGACGCCGTGCGCGACGCCCTCGGCAGTGAGCCCGCGCCCGCGCCGTGACCGCTGCGGGCGGACTCGCGGACCGGGTCGCCGCCCTGCTGGGCGAGCCGGTGACCGAGGCCGGCCCGGTGGGCGGCGGCTCCATCTGCCGGGCCGTGCGGCTGCTGCGCCGCTCGGGCGGCACGGTCTTCGCCAAGACCCTCCCGGACGCGCCGCCGGACTTCTTCGCCGCCGAGGCCGCGGGCCTGCGGCTGCTGGGCGGTACCGGGACGGTCGCCGTTCCGCAGGTGCTGGCCGCGGACGCCCGCACGCTCGTCCTGGAGTGGGTCGAGCCCGGTCCGGCCACCCCTGCCGCGGCCGAGCGCCTCGGCCGCGAACTCGCCGCGCTCCACCGGGTCCCCGCCCCGGGGTACGGGACGGCGCAGCCCGCCTTCATCGGTTCGCTCCCCCTTCCCTCGCCCGGCTCCGGCGGCTCCCCCGGGGACTGGCCCGCGTTCCACGCCGCCGGGCGGCTGCTGCCGTTCCTGCGGCAGGCCGCCGACGGCGGGGCCATGGCAGCGGCCGACGTCCGCGCGGTCGAGCGGGTCTGCGAGCTGCTGCCGCGGATCGGCGGCCCCGCCCAGCCGCCCGCGGTGATCCACGGCGACCTGTGGTCCGGCAACGTCCTGTTCGCCGCCGACGGCCGCGCCCGCGTCGTCGACCCGGCGGCGCAGGGCGGACACCCCGAGGCCGACCTGGCGATGCTGGAGCTGTTCGGCTGTCCGTACCTGGAGCGGTTGCTCGCCGCGTACGAGGAGGTCCGGCCGCTGCCCGGCCGCCGGGAACGCGTGCCCCTGCACCAGTTGCACCCGCTGCTGGTGCACGCCGTCCTGTTCGGCGCGGGTTACGGGGCCGCCGCAGGTCGTGCCGCCCGTGCGGCCCTCGCGTCCGCCTAGCGGACGGCCGTGTTCGTTGGCCCGTACACCGGTATCTTCCGCCTGTACGTTCGCGAAGACGGGGAGAGCGAGGAGAGGGCGATGACGGAGTACGAGAGCAGGCCCGGGGACAGCACCCGCAGCGTGCACGCGGGCCGCCCGGCGGCCCGGGCCCACGAGCCGGCGCTGCCCGGCCCGGTGTTCGCCGCGCACTTCCACCTGCCGGGCGACGTCACCGGCCCGTACACCTACGGCCGCGACGAGAACCCGACCTGGACCCGGCTGGAGGAGGCGATCTCCGCCCTGGAGTCCCCGGACGTCCCCGCGCAGACGCTGGCCTTCTCCTCCGGCATGGGCGCCATCTCGTCCGTGCTGTTCTCGCAGGTGCGTTCCGGCGACACCGTGGTGCTGCCCTCCGACTGCTACCAGGCCACCCGTTCCCTCCGGAGCCGCCTGGAGGACTACGGGGTCTCGGTGCGCCTGGCGCCCACCGCGGGTGACGCCCAGCTGGAGGCACTGGAGGGCGCCCGGCTGCTGTGGATCGAGACACCGTCCAACCCCGGCCTGGACGTGTGCGACATCCGCCGGCTCGCCGACGCCGCGCACGCCGCGGGCGCGCTCGTGGCGGTCGACAACACCCTCGCCACCCCGCTCGGCCAGCGCCCGCTGGAGCTTGGCGCGGACTTCTCGGTGGCGAGCGGCACCAAGGCGCTGTCCGGCCACGGCGACCTGCTGCTGGGGTACGTGACAACCCGTCGGCCCGAACTCGCCGCCGGTGTGCGGCTGTGGCGCAAGACCGTCGGGGCGATCCCCGGCCCCATGGAGGCCTGGCTGGCGCACCGTTCGCTGTCCACGCTCTCCCTGCGGGTGGACCGGCAGGCCGCCAACGCCCTGGAGCTGGCGGCCGCACTGCTCCGGCGCCCCGAGGTGACCGACGTGCGTCACCCGGGTCTGGCGGACGACCCGGCGCACCCCGTCGCCACCGCGCAGATGACCCGGTTCGGCAGCGTGGTGTCCTTCACGCTGCCCGACAAGGAGCACGCCGAGCGCTTCCTGTCCGAGCTGCTGCTGACCACCGAGGCCACCAGCTTCGGGAGCGTGACCAGCACCGCGGAGCGCAGGGCGCGCTGGGGCGGCGACGCGGTCCCCGAGGGCTTCATCCGCTTCTCGGTCGGGGTGGAGGACGCGGCCGACATCGTGCGGGACGTGACACAGGCCCTGGACGCCGCCGCGCGCTGAGGCCGTTCGTTCGCCTCGAACAGATATATCTACGTAGAGTGCCCTACGCAGAATGGGTGGTCCGAGCCTCCCCCCTCGTGGCTCGGACCACCCTGGCTTTACGCGCGGAGATCCGCCCGAACAAGGCTAGTTGACTCTGCGTCAGTGTCCAATCACAGTTGCGATACAGACCTATCGATATATTTATATGTTGCGGTCGTACCGGTGGCAGGGAGGGAGCGGTTCCATGGATCTGGCTCTGCTGCGCACGTTCGTCACCGTGCACCGGGCCGGCTCCTTCACCAGGGCCGCCCAGCTGCTGGGGCTGTCGCAGCCGGCCGTCACCAGCCAGATCCGCAGCCTGGAGCGGCAGGTCGGCCGCCCCCTCTTCCTGCGCCTGCCGCGCGGCGTCGCCCCGACCCCCGTCGGCGACGACCTGGCCCACCGGGTGGCGCCGCACCTCGACGCCCTGCTGGAGATAACCGAGGCGGACCTCGACCAGGAGTCCGGCAACCGCACCCTGCACCTCGCCGGGCCGTCCGCCTTCACCTCCCTGCGCGCCCTCCCCGCCCTCGCCCCGCTGGTCGCCGAGGGACTGCAGCTGCGGATCGCGCTGGCCGGCGAGGACGAGGCGCTGGCCGGCCTCGCCGCGGGCCACCACGACCTGTCCATCGGCACCGTCCGGCCGCGCGACCGGCTGCTGACCGCCACCGCTCTGTGGGACGAGGAGCAGCTGCTCGTGGCCGCCCCCGCCTGGCAGGAACGGATCGGCGGCCCGCTCGCGGTGCGCACCCACGGGGCACGGGTCCTCGACGGCATCCCCGTGATCTCCTACGACGAGGGCATGCCGCTGATCGACCACTACTGGTCGGCGGTCTTCGACGCCACCCCCGCGATCGTCCCCGCCGTGGTCGTGCCCGACCTGAGGGCCGTCCTGGAGTGCGTGGTCGCCGGGGTCGGCATGGCCGTCCTGCCGCGCTACCTGTGCTGCGAGGCGATCACCGCGGGCGCCGCCAGGGCGCTGCTGGAGCCGCCGGTGCCGCCCCTGCGCACGTACTTCCTGTCGGTGCGCGCCGGGACGCTCGCGCTGCCGCACATCGCGCGGGTGCACGAACAGCTGATGCGCTCCTCCGCGACCTGGTGACCGCGCGCCGGGCGTACGGCCGGTGGCGTCCGCGAGAACGCCACGTTCCGATTCGCCGTCCCGGGGGCGTTTGCCGTCTCCCGCGCCGCGGCAGATCTCAGGCATGCCCCCGGACAGCGAAGCACCTGCCGCACCCGGTGCACCGACCGCCCCGGCCACCCGGCCGGTGGTCAAGCGCACCGCCCGCGCCATCCTGCTCGACGGCGACTCCCTCGTGCTCATCAAGCGCACCAAGCCCGGGCTCAACCCGTACTGGGTCACCCCCGGCGGCGGCGTCGAGACCGAGGACGCCACCATCGTCGAGGCGCTCCACAGAGAGCTGGACGAGGAGCTGGGCGCCAAGGTCACCGATGTCGTCCCGGCCTTCGTCGACACCGTCGAGCACATCGGCGAGGACGGCTCGCACGGCGTGAAGGTGCAGCACTTCTTCGTGTGCCGGCTGGCCTCCATGGACCCCTCGCGGCGGCACGGCCCGGAGGTGGACGAGCCCTCGGGCACCTACGACGTGGTCCGCGTGCCCTTCAGCCGGGTCGGGCTCGCCTCGGTGGAGATCGTGCCGCTGACCCTGCGGCACTACCTCGACGGCAACATCGAAGGGGTACTGGGACTGCTCTCCGCCGACCTCGGCTGATCCCGGTCGGCCCGGCGGGACCGGGCCCGGGCCCCGGGGAGCCCCGGCCGCCTCAGCCGCCGAACCAGCCCGGGGGCGCGCCGCCGGGCCGCCCCGTGCGGGCGTGCGCGGCGTCGGCGGCCGCCCCGAAGTAGTCCCCGCCCTTGCGGCGCACGTCGTCGGTCCCCCAGGCCCGGCCGCCCTGAAGGGGCACCTTCGCCATCCGCGGGATGTGCTTCGAGCAGTGGACGTACGCCTCGACCACGCTCACCCGCACCCACAGCTGCGGCCTGCGGCCGGGCACCGCGTCCACCGGGAGCGAGGGGTACAGGGCCCGCATCGTGCCGTCCGGGACCACCCGCGCGCGGCCGTTGACGTGCAGCCCGATCCGGTCCCGGGCGAAGTCGACCATCAGGATGCCCACGTGCGGGTTCTCGCGCATGTTGCCGACCGAGGCCATCACGCCGTTGCCCCGGTACTCGGGGTAGACCAGGGTCCGCTCGTCCAGGACGGTCAGGAAGCCGGGCGGGCCCGCCCTGAAGGTGCTGTCGCACTCCCCCCGGGCGTCCGCCGTGGACAGGAAGAACATCTCCTGCCGCTCGGTGAACTCCCGCATCCGCGGGTTCAGGTGGTCCAGCACCTGCTCGGCGTAGAAGCGGTCCGCGCGGTCGGCCGTGCCCATCTCCTCCTGGACACGGTGCTCGCCAGCACTGCCGGGACGTTCCTGCGGCAACGTTTCTCCTCGTGGGGGGGGTGGTGGGGATGTGAGGGGGTCGGACTCAGGGGCCCGCCGCGACCAGTTCCTCGATCAGGTCGTGCCGGATGCGCTGGGAGGGCATGCCGCCGCGCACCAGGGTGTCGACGCCGCTGCGGATCATCCCGGGCGGCCCGCTCAGGTACGCGTCGTACTCGGGCCAGGGGCCGTACTGCTGCACGATCTCGGGGAGCGGGCCGTGCAGACCCCCTTCGCCGCGGCCGTGGGAGACCACGGGGCGCACGGAGAGCCAGGGGTGGCGCCGCGCGAGCCGCAGCAGGGTGTCCAGGTCGTACAGGTCGTGGTCGCTGCGGGCGCCGTAGAAGACGTCCATGGCCCGGCGGCGGCCGTGCTCGGCGACGTCCTCGACCAGGGCCTTGATGGGGGCGATGCCCGTGCCGCCGCCCAGGCAGAGCAGCCCGTTGTCGGTGCTGTGGTCCACGACCATGGAGCCGCCCGGCGGGCCCAGCCGCAGGACGTCGCCGGGCCGGGCGCGGTGGACCAGCGCCCCGCTGACCCAGCCGGCCGGGACGGCCTTGACGTGGAAGACCAGCAGGCCGTCCGAGCGGGGGGCGCTGGCGAAGGAGTAGTGCCGCCAGACCCGCGGCCACCAGGGCGTCTCCAGCGTCGTGTACTGGCCCGCGAGGAAGGGGTACGGCTGGTCGGGGCGGACGCTGACCACCGCGATGTCGGAGGTGCGCGGTTCGTGGCTGACGACCTCGGCCTGCCACCAGGGCGGCGCGTGCTTCTCGTCGGCCGCCGATGCGTCGATCATGATCTGCGAGATCGCCGTGTAGGCACGGACCCAGGCGGCCTCGACCTCGTCGTTCCAGACGGCCGAGGCGTACCGGGTCAGCGCCCCGATCAGGCATTCCCCCACGGCCGGATAGTGCTCGGGGCGCGTGCCGTATTTGCGGTGGCCGCGGCCCAGGTGGGACAGGTATTCGGTGAGTATCTCGGTGTCGTCTATGTGTTCCGCGGCGGTGAGGAGCGCTTTCAGCAATCGGTCCCGCTGCGCGTCCATCGCGGCGGGAAAGAGTTCGCGCAACTCCGGATGCCGTATGAACAAAAGTGCATAGAAATATGACGTCGTCTTGTCGGCGACGGGCGCGACCTCCTCCATCGTGCGCCGGATGAGCTGCGCGTCCGCGCTGCCCGGGCGTGACCGCGGCCGGGCCTCCGCAAGGGGCGGCGGCTGGGCCGGCGGCTCCGGATGGTGCCGCGGCCCCGCCGCGTCCCGCGCGGGGCCGTTCCCCGGCGGCGCGGGACCGGGGTCGGCGGTCCGCACGGCTCCCGTGCCCACCGGCCTTATCGGCCGTACCGGGCGGCTCGGCGCGGCCGCGCCGTCGCCTTCGTGATGGGGTCTCGGCCCGTCAGGGGGTGTGTGCGGCGTGAACCATCCCGAGGAGCCGGCCCCGGCTCCCTTTCCCGGTTCGGCCGCGTTCGTGGTCAGAGCGTCCATGGTCAGCTTCGCCTCGAGCTTCTCCCGGTCGGTGTCCGTACGTCGGCCACACATCCTGCGCGGAAAGCCTGCCAGGACTTCACGCCGCGCGGACAAATAGCCGGAAGTACGGGAAACGTCGATACCGATCCCGTTAAGCTCGGCCGAATGTGAAGCCCCGCTGTCGCGGAACCTTGTCGACCCTACCCCGAGTCACTGCTTTCACAACCGCCACTCAATTCCCGTGGCGATCATCACCGTTCAATCGTCACGTATTCAGCCCATGACCAGCGCATACGCTTCACGCAAATCGCGCCCGGTGTACGCATGGCTCGCCAGCCCGCTCACGTGGTGGTCCCCGTTGACCGCGACCGAGACCGGCACCGCCGCGAAGAGCGCCGTGTCCGACAGCGAGTCCCCGTACGCGACGCACTCCCGGCGGCTGACCCCGTAGCGGGCGCACAGCTCGTCCGCGGCCGTCACCTTCGTCTCGGGCAGCAGGATCCCCGCCACGTCCAGCCCCGCCGCCGGGCCGAACGGGATCTCCGGGAAGACCGACGCCCGGACCGCGTGCGCCCCCCACTCCAGCAGCCGGCGCACGAAGAAGTCCGGGGAGAGCGACACCACCGCGCAGTGCTCCCCACGGGCCGCGATGTCCGCCCACACCTCCCGTATCCCGGTCAGCCAGGGCGCGCCCTCGAACGCCGCCGCCACCTGCGCCGGGGTGAGCGCCCGCCACAGCTCGTACGCCCGCTCCGCGTAACCCGGCGAGTCCAGCACGCCCCGCCCGAGCGCGTGCTCCAGCTCGCGGAACTCCGCCGTCAGCCCCAGTTCCCGGGCGAGCTCCATGCTCGCCGAGGAGCCGTGCATCAGCGTCCCGTCCATGTCGAAGATGTGCAGCCGTCCCACGCGGTCCCTCCCTCGTCCTTTGCCGCCCGGGCGGTCCCCGGCAGCGTCCCTCCGAACAGCCGGGCGGCGTCCTCCGCCGCCCCGCGGACCGCGGGCCTGCGGTCCGCGGCCCGCCAGGCCAGGGCCACCGTGCAGCGCACGTCCCCGGCCAGCGGCACGATCACCACGTTCGACCGCGCGTAGTGCTCGTCGGTCGCCGTGCTCGCCAGCGCGCAGCCCCGGCCCGCCGCCACGAGTTCGAGCGTCTCCTCAAGCGACCCCGACGGCACCGTCCCGGCCACGTGCGCGACGCCCACGGCCGACGGGTGGCGGAAGCCCGCGTAGGCCGCGTCCCCGGTCCGCGGCACGACCCAGGTCCTGCCGCCCAGTTCGGCGGGCGCGACCTCGGTCCGGCGGGCCAGCGGGTCCGTCGCGGGCAGCGCCACGCAGCGCCGGTCACTGGAGACGGTCACCGTCCCCAGCCCCGGGGCGTCCAACGGGGGCCACACGATGGCCAGGTCGGAGTGCCCGTCCAGCAGGCCGCAGGAGGGGTCGTCGAAGTCGTAGCGGCGCAGCCGCACGTCCCCCGGGACGCGGGCCTGGATCAGATCCAGCAGTTCCCTGGTGCGGCCGGCCGCCGCCTCGCCCAGGAAGCCCACGGTGAACGGCCGGGACGCCCCGCCCAGCAGCCCCTCGAGCTCGTCCGCGGCGTCGACCGCCGCCACCGCGTGGGCCAGGATCCGCCGTCCCAGGTCGGTCAGTTCGGCCCGTTCGCGGTTGCGCACCAGCAACGGCCGCCCCGCGGCGGCCTCCAGCCGGCGCACCGACTCGCTCACCGTCGGCTGCCGTACGTCCAACTGCCGCGCGGCCGCCGAGAACGAGCCCGTGCGCGCCACGGCCACGAACGCCCGCAGGCCGGGCAAGGTCAGCGTCACTCCGGGAGGATAGCCAGGCACCGGCCGATGGCCATAGGGGAAAACTATGGGCGCCGCCCGCCGCCGCCACGGCACGCTGCCCGCATGACATCCCCCACGGCCCCCGTACGCCGTCTCACCCCCGCCGACCTCCCCGCCTGCAGCGCGCTGGCCGTCAGCCGCGGCTGGGGAGCCGAGGAGCACAAGTGGCGCTTCCTGCTCACCCACGGCACCGGCTACGGCGTGGACGCACCCGACGGTGACGGCCTGGCCGCCACCACCGTCCTCACCCGCTACGGAAGCGGTCTGGCGGCGGTCAGCATGGTCCTGGTCGCGGCCCGGTACGAGGGGCGGGGACTCGGACGGCGCATCATGACGCACGTCCTGGCCGAGGCGGGGGACGACACCGTCACCCTGCACGCCACCGAACGCGGCCGCCCGCTCTACGAGAAGCTCGGCTTCCGGGCGATCGGCACCGTCGTCACGCACCGCGGCCGCTTCGCCCCGCCGGCGCCCGCCGGGACCCCCGGGACCCCCGGGACCCCCGGGCCATCCGTTCCCGGCGCCGCGGAGCCGCGGCCCTTCACCGAGGCCGACCTGCCGGCCCTGCTCGCCCTGGACGCCGAGGTGTTCGGCGCGGACCGCTCCCCGCTCCTGCGTGACCTGCCCCGGTTCGCCGAGCGCGTCGTGGTCACCGAGGAGGACGGCGTCCTGACCGGCTACGCCTCCGCCTGGCTGAACGCGGACACCCTGGTCGTGGGCCCCGTCGTCGCCGGGGACGCGGCCGGGGCCCGGCGGCTGATCACGGCGGTCGCCCGGGACGCGGACACCCCCGTCCGTCTCGACCTGCGCACCGGCACCCCCGAAGCCCTCGACGGCTGGGCCGCGGAGCACGGCGTGGCACCCTTCTTCCCCAACACCCTGATGGTGCTGGGCGACCGCGAGCTGCCCGGCGACGGGCACCGCCGCCACGCACCGCTCATGGTGGCCCTGGGCTGAGGGCACGCGCCCGATCCCGACCTCGCCGGATGCCCGGTTCACCCGGTATGAACCGTAATCGACCCGTACATATGACTATTTGAGCTTGATGAGAAATTGAGTTGTATTTCATGAGAAGCAGTGTTCTGCGGTGATTGGCCGGTGCCGGAGGGCCAGGATCAGTGCGTGCCCGGCCGAACGTCCGGGCAGTGCCGGGGCGTCGGCCCCGGTTCGCACGGGAAGGCCTGAGCATGATCAACGGATTGAAGAGGGCCGTGGCCCTGGGCGCCGCAACGGTGGCCCTGGCCACGGGCGCGGTCGTCGGCACGGTCGGCACCGCATCCGCCGCCCCGCAGGACCACCGTCGGCCTGCGGCGTCGCACCACTGCCAGAAGGTGGGAGGCCACTGGGCACGCCAGTGGCACCCGGGGTTCCGGGACCGGCACCACCGCTGGCACCCCGGCCAGTGGACCCGCGTCTGGCGCCCCGCCCACAAGGAGTGCCACCGCTGATCCCCGCAGGCGAAGCCGTCTCCCGCCCGTAGGGGCGGAGGCGACCCGAACCGCAACCGGCCCCGGCGTGCCCCTGGAGGGCGTGCCGGGGCCGGTTCGTCGTGTCGCACCCGCCTCGTCGGGACACCGCAGCCGAGCACCCACGGGTGCCGTGGGACCTGGCGCTCCGTGTCACTGGCCCGAGGATCTGGCCTGGCCTTCCCGTGGCGGTCGTCTGTGGCCTCGGTGGCCCCGACGCCCGACCGCACGGGCCCTACGGCCGCTGCCGCGATACGCGCACCGTCACGTATGCCTCGCCCGGGCCCGGGGGTCGGCTCCAGGACCGGGTGCGGAGGGTGTGCAGACGTCCACGTGTGAGGGCGAACCGCGGCAGCCGGACGCCGAACTCGGCCGCGAGGGCCTGGAGGGCCCGGTGCTCGCCCAACCGCTCCTCGTACGGTGCGTCCTGCGAGAAGAGGCGGTCCGGGTCCAGCGCGCCCGGCACAGGCCCCCATCTGCCGACCGCCGTCTGCCGGACGGTGAATCCGTACTTCTCCTCGCCGTTCTCCGCGACGGACAGATGGAAGACACCGGGGCGGTGCCCGTCGAAAGGCTCGCTCCACACCGTCACCGCGCGGGTACCCCGCGAAGCGGCCACGCCCGGGGAGACGAACCGCTGCTCGTTGAACCCCGCGCCCGGCCGCGGCTCGAAGGCGAAGCTCCAACCGGATCCCGCCCGGCCGACGGCCGTCAATGCCTCGTCCGCCCACGTCGAGACGTCCTGGTTGCCGTGAAACCGCATCCGCGCGTCCCACAACGTCATCGGTTCGTCCAGGTCGGCGCCTTCGTCGGCGCCGATTCGGCCGGGCAGCTCGTCCGGTCCCACCCCTTCCACGAGGATGAAGCGGTACGACACCAGGAAGTTGCCACGATCACTCTCCGACAGCCACCCCAGGCCCGGCGGGTCCAGGTCGCCCGCAGGCGCCGGCGCGTCACCCGGCTGTCCGGCGCGGGGGGTGGCAAGGAGTTCCCGGCCGCGCTCCGGCGTGATCAGGGGGCCCAGGAGCGGGTCGGCGCACAGACCGACCGGGGCGAGGTGATCGGGACCGAGCGGCCGCCACTCGGGCAGGGCGGCACGCAGTGTGTGCCAGGCGACGTCCGTGTCGCCCCAGCGTGCCTGCTCCCGCGCATCCTCCACGGCACTGCCGAACGGGCCCTCGGCTGTGTAGCGGAAGGCGCCTTTCCCCACCTGTCGCAGGATCTCGTCCGCGGCCCCGCCCAGCGCGTCCGAAGCGCCCCGCAGCCACCGGGGCAACGACCCGCCGTCCCGGTGGAGCCGCACGTGCTCGGCCGCCAGTACGGGCAGGATCTCCGGTACGTACCGCGGGTCGGTCATGAGCTCTTGGAAATACACCATGTAGGTCTCCCCGAGCAGCCGACGGATCTGGTCGCGGAGCCCCGTCGCCCGGGGCCTGCCGAATGCGATCGCCTCCGCGAGGGTCGCCGAGGCCCGCTCATGGCGCCCACCCAGCGCGTCGAGCCGAGCGGCCTCGACGGACGCGTCCAACGCTCGCGTCGTCGCATTGACGAACACCGCACCCGCACGCTCCGAACGGTTCACCTGCAGGCTGTGCCACTCCCGGTACATCGCCTCCATGAACGCACCGAACGACGCGTACCTTTCGGGAGGGCTCGCACGCCACGGCGCCCAGGAGTACACGGCCCACTCACCGGCGTCGTCCACGTCCCCCGGATCCAGCAGGACGTAGACCGCGTCCGACTCCACGTCCAGTTGCAGCGCCCGACCCCACATCCCGGCCAACAGCGCTTCCTCCGGCGTGGGGTCGTCGTCCAGCTCCCCGGGGAAGTACTCGGACAGGCCCGCCGCGTCCTCGTGCCAACGGACCTGGTCGGTGCCGGCGAGCAGCCAGACGAAGCCGCCCGCGTGCCGCCAGCCGTCGCTCACCGCCAGAAATGTCCGGTACGAAGGCGGCAGCCGGTGCCCGAGCGTCTCCTCCAGGGCAAGGATCCGTTCCTCGGGTGCGGGCGCGAATCCCAGCCGGCGCGTGCGCGGAGGCTCCCCGTCCCGCACCGGCCGCTCGCCCGCCGGCACGTCCGCATCCTGCGCATCCGCCCACTCCTGGCTCCAACGCACCAGGAAAGACCGCCAGTCGTCGATCGCGTCCGTCATGTCCACGATCGTGTCAGCCACCACCGACAACGGCCCGGCCCGAGCCCTGTCCAGCCTGGGACTGATGCGGGAAAGCGCAGGAAACACGAAAGACGCCGAGCGACTGTACGTTCACGCTGCCAACCTCGGCGACTTTGACAGGGACTCTGCCGAACGCCGAATCAGGGAGCTTTGGCCGTTCGGAATCGACGCTGACGGCACGCCCACACCTGCATGGAACGTCCAGTAGGACTCCAGCAGGCGCCGGTAGCGGATGGCATGGCTACGGGCAGATCAAGGCCGACGGCAGCTGGGTACGCGAACCGTCGCTCGACCAGGGATGACTCCAGGTAAACGGCAACCTCTGACCGCCGACCGCAGTGGACCCTGATGAGTGAACTGGAGTTGGTGCCTACTCGTGGCATGCCAAGTCGCGTCAACCGGGTGAACGAGTGCGGCCACAGAACAACTAGCCACCGAGCGTCTTGACCAACGCGTCCAGGCCGTCACGGTAGATGCCCGTGAAGAGGGCGACGACCTCCTCGTCCGTAGCCCCCTTCGGGACAAAGCGGCCGGACCACTGGACTTCGGCGGCGTTCTCGTTGCCGCTGATCTCGTAGACCCGCAAGGTCGACAGGTAGTCGACGACCGGGAAGGGCGCCTGAAGGATGTGGTAGCTGTAGTACCGCTGCTCCTCGTCGAAGGCCATCAGCCGCTCCACGATGGGCTCGCCCTCGGGATTCTTCAGGTGCCGCACCCGGCCACCTTCCGAGAAGGTGCTCTCGGGGATGTACGGCAGCCAGTCGGGCAGCGATCCGAATCCGCCGATCAGCTCCCACACGCGTACGGGAGAGGCCGGGACGACCCTGCTCACTGATGTGGATGCCATGTCACTCCTCCAGGACTCATTGCATGGCTGTTGACGGCGATGCGGCCTACGCCCCACCTGGCAGCGGCGCCAGGGGGCTAACCAGGCCGGAGTCCCGCAGATCTGCCCAGAACCCGTCCGGCACCTTCTCTTGGAGCGCGGCGTGGTCCTCGATGGTGTGGGCGGGATGGGTCGCGCCCGGGATCACCGCTTCGGCGACCGGGTGCGCCAGCGAGAAGTGCAGGGCGGCCGCTTTGATGCTCACGCCGTGCCTGCGGGCGAGGTCCTTCAGCCGCTCGACCCTCGCCACGATCTCAGGTGGGGCAGTGACGTACTCGAAGTGGGTGCCGCCGGCGAGGATGCCTGAGCTGTACGGGCCGCCTACGACCATGCCGACGCCTTGCTCCTCCGCCATCGGTAGCAGTCGCTGCAACGCGTGCGCGTGGTCGAGCAGGGAGTAGCGGCCTGCCAGCAGGAACCCGTCCGGCTGCGGCTCTTCGAGCGCGAGGGTGATCTCGATGGGCTCGGTGCGGTTGACGCCGAGCCCCCAGGCCTTGATGACACCCTCGTCGCGCAGTTTGGTGAGGACGCGGAAGGCGCCCGTGCGGGCCTCTTCGATCTTCTGCAACCATAGATCGCCGTGGAAGTCCTGGGCGACGTCGTGCACCCATACGATGTCCAGGCGGTCGGTTTGGAGGCGCTTCAGGCTGTCTTCGATCGAGCGCTTCGTGGCGTCGGCGGTCCACACGTGAAGCATCTTGTTCGGGCGCCCGTAAGCGAAAAGATTGCCCTTCTCGCCGAGATCACGCGCGGCAGGGTCCTCCTCCTCGTCCAGGATGACGCGGCCGACCTTCGTACTGAGCACGTACTCGTCGCGTGGACGACCCGAGAGGGCCTTCCCGAGACGTATCTCCGACAGTCCGGAACCGTAGAAGGGCGCGGTGTCGAAGTATCGCGTGCCCTGTTCCCAAGCGGCATCTACGGTCGCCGCGGCCTCTTCCTCCGGAACCGCGCGGAACATGTTTCCAAGCGGCGCGCTACCGAACCCGATGTGCGCCGGCAGGATCTGATCGAGTCTCACAGCACATCCTTCCTGGGATGCCAGAAATCGGCCCCTGCCCTTCCCGTCCCGTCTGCCGGCCATCCGGCAGATTCGAATGGGGTCAGGCTTTCGGTGAGAGCCGGTCCTGGAAGTACGCATTTGACTGCGAGTGACCGTCCGGGGTCGTCAGTGCAGCCATAGGACCCGACGGCCTCGCACCGGTTCAGCGGAAGTCCCACCGCCGGTTGCCCCGACCTCGAACCTGCCTGCGGCAACGTGGTGCGTCGGAACAGGTCAGCGGCCCCCACGTCCCTTTCCTCGATCGTAGGTACGCATGCGCGAGAAGTGCATCTTGGCGGCCTCCCGCGCGGCTGTTCACGGCGTCGGACGTTGGCGCAGCTGGAGTCCCGGCTTTGCCCCTGGCGAGCAAGTGGGGCAGTTGATGAGGTGGCTACTTTCGGCTGCCTGGTCCAACCTCGACAGCTCTGGGATGCCGATCAGGACAGCGGTGGGACGACCTCGGTCGGTAATGGTCACGCGATCGTGCCGCTTGGCGACCCAGCGGACGATGGAGCCCAGCTCCATACGCGCAAATCCAATACTGATCACATCCTGCGACACGGTGTTCAGGCCTTTCGCAGGGCTTGCAAAGTTGCTGCTCCCTGGATGCCTTCGGGCGATGCTCTGAGTAGGCTGCCGGACGGCCCAGCGGTATCTGTGAGGGTCTCACGCGCCCCGCGGCCCCACGAGGCGCTGACTGCGAGCGATCACTCTCGGCTCCCGAGCTCCCCACTTCGTTGCACTCGACGCAGGGCAGTCCCGACGGACTTGCCCGTCCGGGCCCAACCAGCGATGGTTCGAGGCTCCACCCCCTCACGGTTCGGTGAGGGGGTCTTCTTCTTTCCCCGCTTGCGAAGGTAGAAGGGTTGCGGGTACCTCACGCAGTCCCCGCCGTACGACGGGCCCCCGTACCGCCGGACCGGCCAGCCTGCCCGGCTCAGGTCTGGGCCATGTCCACAAAGCGCGAGTAGTGGCCCTGGAAGGCCACGGTGATGGTGGCCGTCGGGCCGTTGCGGTGCTTGGCGACGATGAGGTCGGCCTCGCCCGCGCGCGGGGACTCCTTCTCGTAGGCGTCCTCGCGGTGCAGCAGGATGACCATGTCCGCGTCCTGCTCGATGGAGCCCGACTCGCGGAGGTCGCTGACCATCGGCTTCTTGTCCGTGCGCTGCTCGGGACCACGGTTCAGCTGGGAGAGCGCGATCACCGGCACCTCGAGCTCCTTCGCCAGGAGCTTGAGGTTGCGGGACATGTCGGAGACCTCCTGCTGACGGCTCTCGGGGCGGCGCGAGCCGCCCGCCTGCATCAGCTGGAGGTAGTCGATGACGACCAGGCGGAGGTCGTTGCGCTGCTTGAGCCGGCGGCACTTGGCGCGGATCTCCATCATCGACAGGTTCGGCGAGTCGTCGATGTAGAGGGGGGCCGCCGAGACGTCGGGCATACGGCGGGCCAGCCGCGTCCAGTCGTCGTCGGTCATGTTGCCGGAGCGCATGTGGTGCAGGGCGACCCGGGCCTCGGCGGACAGCAGACGCATCGCGATCTCGTTGCGGCCCATTTCGAGGGAGAAGAAGACGCTGGGCATGCCGTTGGTCACCGAGCAGGCCCGGGCGAAGTCCAGCGCGAGCGTGGACTTGCCCATCGCGGGACGGGCGGCGATGACGATCATCTGACCCGGGTGCAGGCCGTTGGTGAGGGAGTCCAGGTCGGCGAAGCCGGTGGGCACCCCGGACATCTGGCCGCTGCGCGAGCCGATGGCCTCGATCTCGTCGAGGGCGCCCTCCATGATCTCGGAGAGCGGGAGGTAGTCCTCGCTGGTGCGCTGCTCGGTGACGGCGTAGATCTCCGCCTGCGCGGAGTTGACGATCTCGTCGACGTCGCCGTCGGCCGCGTACCCCATCTGCGTGATGCGCGTGCCCGCCTCGACGAGCCGGCGCAGGACCGCGCGCTCGTGCACGATCTCGGCGTAGTACTCGGCGTTGGCGGCGGTGGGCACCGCGTTGACGAGGCTGTGCAGATAGGGGGCGCCGCCGACGCGGGCGAGTTCGCCGCGCTTGGTCAGTTCGGCGGCGACGGTGATGGGGTCGGCGGGCTCACCACGGGCGTAGAGGTCGAGGATCGCGGCGTAGACGGTCTCGTGGGCGGGCCGGTAGAAGTCGGCGCCCTTGAGCACCTCGACGACGTCGGCGATGGCGTCCTTGGACAGCAGCATGCCGCCGAGCACCGACATCTCGGCGTCCAGGTCCTGCGGCGGTACGCGCTCGAAGCCGGCCGCCCCGCGGTCCTCGTCGCGGTCGCGGTCGCGGTCCCGCTCGTCCCTCCGGCGGAAGCGGGAGACGGGCAGGCGGTCGCCGGGACCGTCCGGCGGGAACGGCGGTTCGCTCCCCCAGTGGTCGTCCGCGGGTTCGGGCTGGCTCACCCCCCTGCCACCTCCTCCCGTCCGGCGCGGACCGCTGCGTCGTGTCCCTTTTCCTACGCCACGGCTCTGACAATCGAGTCGCCCGGGCACACCTGTGGCACGTCGGGCGACGCCCCACGGTAGGGGTCCACGGGGCTCACAGCCAAGACGGTTATCCACAGGGGCTGGGGATGACCTGTTGATGAACCGCCCCTACCTGTGGAGAAGCCCCCTCCAGCTGTGTACAGGGCAGGGGACAGTGCGGTGGACAAGCACACAATCACCCAATGATCACGCCGCTGACCTGCGCTTTCTCCATCCACCCGCTGTGGACAAGAAAAACTTGCCCGCTCGGCCCAAGATCACGACAAACGGCACGGAGGAGATCACCCTGCGCAGCCGGAAGTAAGAGTCAGTATCTCCTTGCATCCCTTACATGTGGATGATTACCCTGACCGGGTGCCCCAGGTCGCCGAAGTCTCCCCCCAGCAGGCCGTACGCCGTCACGACCGCGAGATCGTCTCTCTCGCGCTGCCCGCCTTCGGCGCGCTGGTCGCCGAACCGCTCTTCCTCATGGCCGACAGCGCGATCGTGGGACACCTCGGCACGTCGCAGCTCGCCGGCCTCGGCGTCGCGGGCGCCCTGCTCACCACCCTCGTCGGCGTCTTCGTCTTCCTCGCGTACGCCACCACCGCCGCCGTCGCCCGCCGGGTCGGCGCCGGCGACCTGCCCGCGGCGATCCGCCAGGGCATGGACGGCATCTGGCTCGCCCTCCTCATCAGCGCCGCCGCGGTCGCGATCGCGGTTCCGGCGGCACCCGCCCTCACCGAACTGTTCGGCGCCTCGGGCACCGCGGCGCCGTACGCCGTCACCTACCTGCGGATCAGCGCCCTCGGCATCCCCGCGATGCTCGTCGTCCTGGCCGCCACCGGCGTGCTGCGCGGGCTGCAGGACACCCGCACCCCGCTCTACGTGGCCGTCGGCGGCTTCGCCCTGAACGGCGTGCTCAACGTGGCGCTGGTGTACGGCGCCGGGCTCGGC
Organism: Streptomyces sp. NPDC058864; assembly: GCF_042742985.1. Classification (NCBI taxonomy): domain Bacteria; kingdom Bacillati; phylum Actinomycetota; class Actinomycetes; order Kitasatosporales; family Streptomycetaceae; genus Streptomyces; species Streptomyces sp. NPDC058864. The sequence continues at coordinate 140,435 of NZ_JBHYMQ010000006.1, forward strand.
ATCGCCGGCTCCGCCTGGGGCACCGTGATCGCCCAGAACGCGATGGCGGCCGTCTACCTGGGTGTCGTGGTCCGCGGGGCGCGGCGGCACGGCGCCTCCCTCCGGCCCGACCTCGCAGGCATCCGCGCCTGCGCCCAGGCCGGGACGCCCCTGCTGATCCGCACGCTGAGCCTGCGGGCCGTCCTGCTGCTCGCCACCGCGGTCGCGGCCGGGCTCGGGGACGCCTCGATCGCCGCCCACCAGATCACCACCACCCTCTGGTCGCTGGCCGCCTTCGCGCTGGACGCCATCGCCATCGCGGGCCAGGCCATCATCGGCCGCTACCTCGGCGCCGACGACGTGGCCGGGGCCCGGGCCGCGTGCCGCCGCATGGTGCAGTGGGGCATCGCCTCGGGCGCGGTCATCGGCCTCGTCCTGGCCGTCTCCCGGCCCTTGATCGCCCCGCTGTTCACCTCGGACCCGGCCGTGCGCTCCGAGTTGATGACCGTCCTGCTGGTGGCGGCGCTCTCCCAGCCGGTCTGCGGTGTGGTCTTCGTCCTGGACGGGGTGCTCATCGGCGCCGGCGACGGCACCTACCTGGCCTGGTCGATGGTCGTCACCCTCGCCGTCTTCGCCCCGGCCGCCCTGGCCGTACCGGCCCTGGGCGGGGGACTCACCGCCCTGTGGTGGGCGATGGGGCTGATGATGCTCACCCGGCTGGCGGGCCTCCACTGGCGCGCCCGCTCGGGCAAGTGGGCGGTCACCGGCGCCGTACGCGCCTGAGCCGCGACCCCTCCCCGGACGGCAAGACGCCGGGCCCGGAACCTCGCGGTTCCGGGCCCGGCGTTCACGCGGTGCGTGCGGGTCAGGAGGCGACGACCTCGACGTCGAGAGCGGCCTCGACCTCGGGGTGCAGTCGCACCGACACCTTGTGCGAGCCCAGCGTCTTGATCGGGGAACCGATCTCGATCCGGCGCTTGTCCACGTCCGGACCGCCCGCGGCCTTGACGGCGGCGGCGATGTCGGCCGGGGTCACCGAGCCGAAGAGCCGGCCGGCGTCGCCCGCGCGGGTCGACAGCTTGACCTTGACGCCCTCGAGCTGGGCCTTGAAGGAGTTGGCCTGCTCGACGGTCGCGATCTCGCGGATCCGGCGCGCACGGCGGATCTGCTCGACGTCCTTCTCGCCACCCTTGGTCCACGCGATCGCGAAACCGCGCGGGATCAGGTAGTTGCGGGCGTAGCCGCTCTTGACCTCGACGACTTCGCCGGCGGCACCGAGGCCGCTGACCTCGTTGGTGAGGATGATCTTCGCCATTGCTCGGTCACCCTTCCTTAGCGAGCGGTCGAGGTGTAGGGCAGCAGCGCCATCTCACGGCTGTTCTTCACGGCCGTGGCGACGTCGCGCTGGTGCTGGGTGCAGTTGCCGGTGACCCGGCGGGCACGGATCTTGCCGCGGTCGGAGATGAACTTCCGCAGCAGGTTCGTGTCCTTGTAGTCGACGTACGTGATCTTGTCCTTGCAGAACACGCAAACCTTCTTCTTAGGCTTGCGAGCAGGCGGCTTCGCCATTGTCTCTCTCCAGTGTGATCAAGAAGTTTGGTGCGCTGCCGCCCTTAGAAGGGCGGCTCGTCCGAGAAACCGCCGCCGCCACCGGAGCCACCGCCCCAGTTGCCGCCGCCGCCACCCTGGCCGCCACCGGCCGGAGCGCCGGTAGCCCACGGGTCGCCGTCGGGCGCGCCGCCCTGGCCGCCACCGGAGCCACCGCCCCAGCCGCCGCCCTGGCCGCCACCGCCGCCGTAACCACCCTGACCGCCGCGCGAGGCGCCGCCGCCACCGCTGGCACGGGTGATCTTCGCGGTCGCGCTGCGCAGGCTGGCGCCGACCTCGTCGACGTCCAGCTCGTAGACCGTCCGCTTGACGCCCTCTCGGTCGTCGTACGAGCGCTGCTTCAGCCGGCCCTGCACGATGACGCGCATGCCCTTCTGGAGCGACTCGGCCACGTTCTCCGCCGCCTGCCGCCAGACCGAGCACGTGAGGAAGAGGCTCTCGCCGTCCTTCCACTCGTTGGTCTGCCGGTCGAAGGTGCGGGGAGTGGACGCGACTCGGAACTTCGCGACCGCCGCACCCGAGGGGGTGAAGCGCAGCTCGGGGTCGTCGACGAGATTGCCGACGACCGTGATGACGGTCTCGCCTGCCATGGTGAGTGACCTCTCGGCGTTGCTTGGCTTCTCGGTTTCCCGAATGCCTGAGCCGTCAGGCTCAGTGGGTCTCGGGACGGAGGACCTTGGTCCGGAGGACCGACTCGTTCAGGTTCATCTGACGGTCGAGCTCCTTGACGACCTCAGGAGTGGCGTTGAGGTCGATGACCGAGTAGATGCCCTCGGGCTTCTTCTTGATCTCGTACGAAAGACGACGACGGCCCCAGGTGTCGACCTTCTCGACCTTGCCGCCCGCGTTGCGGACGACGCCGAGGAAGTTCTCGATCAGCGGGGAGACAGCGCGCTCCTCGAGATCGGGGTCGAGGATCACCATCACCTCGTAGTGACGCATGTGGAACCCACCTCCTTTGGACTCAGCGGCCACGGCGTTTCCGTGGCAGGAGGGTTTGCATCGCGTCGCAACGGTATCGCGGCCCACCGACAACGCCCGGGGCGTTCCGGGGATCGCTCCCCGGGGGCCCTGCGGGACCGCCGATTGGACCTGCACAGACACCGGTGCAGACGGTACACACTACCCGCCTCGTGGCTTCCGGTTGAAATCCGGCCCCGGAAGCCCGCAATCTGTACACATCGGGTGTGTCCGGCGCTACGATGCGCCACCTCTCCATCACGGAGGTGCCCCATGGCACAGGCAGTGCGAGCCACTACCGGCAGCCGTCTCTACCAGCGACTCCTCAGCGCCCTCAACTCCGACGGCAGGCCCCACCCGGTCGAGAACACCCTCGCCGTCGTGACCATCGTGCTCGGCCTGGTCGCCGCCATCGCGGCGTTCTGGGACCACCTCCACCTCCTGAGCTCCTGGGCGGGGCTGGCGGGCGTCCTCGTGGGCGCCTTCGGGCAGTACCGCTCCGCCACCACCGCCGAACGCTTCCTCTTCATCATCGGGATGGGCCTGGCCGCGGTCGGCTTCTACATCGGCATGGCCCACGGCGGCCTCTTCGGCGGCGTGGTGTCCTAGGGCCCTTCGCCCTCGTCCTCCCGGCACCCGCCGGGCGAAGCCGCGGACCGAGTTGTCCACAGCCCTCGTGGGGGCGTTCGCCGTTCGCAGTAGGCTTCGGCGCAGTAATGCAGTCAGCAATGCCGTAGCCGCAGCGATGGGGAGCGCCCCGCATGAGCTTGACCCTGAGGACCATCAGTCGGGAACAGCACCTGGCGTACATCCAGAGCCTGCCCTCGGCAAGCCACTGCCAGGTTCCCGCCTGGGCCGACGTCAAGACCGAGTGGCGCTCGGAGAACCTGGGCTGGTTCGACGACAGGACCGGTGAGCTGGTCGGCGCCGGCCTGGTGCTCTACCGGCAGCTGCCCAAGGTGAAGCGCTACCTCGCCTACCTCCCCGAGGGCCCGGTGATCAACTGGTACGCCCCCAACCTGGAGGAGTGGCTGCGCCCGATGCTGGCGCACCTGAAGCAGCAGGGCGCCTTCTCCGTGAAGATGGGCCCGCCGGTCGTCATCCGCCGCTGGGACGCGGCCGCCATCAAGTCCGGCATCGCCGACCCGGACGTCAAGCGCCTGCGCGACGTCGAGGCGACGGTCATCGAGCCCCGCGCCTTCGAGGTGGCCGACCGGCTGCGCCGCATGGGCTGGCAGCAGGGCGAGGACGGCGGCGCCGGCTTCGGCGACGTGCAGCCCCGCTACGTCTTCCAGGTCCCGCTGGAGAACCGCAGCCTGGACGACGTCCAGAAGGGCTTCAACCAGCTGTGGCGCCGCAACATCAAGAAGGCCGAGAAGGCCGGCGTCGAGGTCGTCCAGGGCGGCTACGACGACCTCCCCGTGTGGCAGCAGCTGTACGAGGTCACCGCCGAGCGCGACCACTTCCGCCCCCGGCCCCTTTCCTACTTCCAGCGCATGTGGCAGGTCCTCAACGCCGAGGACCCCAACCGCATGCGGCTGTACTTCGCCCAGCACGAGGGTGAGACGGTCGCCGCCGCGACGATGCTCGTCGTCGGCCGGCACGTTTGGTACTCGTACGGGGCCTCGGCCAACCACAAGCGTGAGGTCCGGCCGAGCAACGCCATGCAGTGGCGGATGCTGCGGGACGCCTACGCGCTCGGCGCGAGCGTGTACGACCTGCGCGGCATCAGCGACTCGCTGGACGAGAGCGACCACCTCTTCGGTCTCATCCAGTTCAAGGTGGGCACGGGCGGGCAGGCTGCCGAATACTTGGGCGAGTGGGACTTCCCCCTCAACAAGCTGCTGCACAAGGCGCTCGACATCTACATGTCCCGTCGCTGACCCACCTGCCCGACCGCCCGCAGACACCCAGAAAGGTCCTCGTTCCGGCCATGGCGCTCACCCTGTACGTCGACACCGCGCGCTGGCGTGCGCACCAGCAGTCCGTGGCGGAGCAGTTCCCCGGACTGGTGCCCGTCTGCAAGGGCAACGGATACGGCTTCGGCCACGAGCGCCTGGCCGAGGAGGCGATCCGGCTCGGCTCCGACATCCTCGCCGTGGGCACGACGTACGAGGCCGCCCGGATCAAGGACTGGTTCGGCGGGGACCTGCTGGTGCTCACCCCGTACCGGCTGGGCGAGGAGCCGGTGCCGCTGCCGGACCGCGCCATCCGCTCCGTGTCCTCCGTGGAGGGCGTCCGCGGCCTGGTCGGCGCGCGGGTCGTCATCGAGGTCATGAGCAGCATGAAGCGCCATGGCGTCAGTGAGGACGACCTGGTCAAGCTGCACTCGGCCATAGACGACGTCCGTCTGGAGGGCTTCGCCATCCACCTGCCGCTGGACCGCACCGACGGCTCCGACGGGGTGGAGGAGGTCTTCGGCTGGATGGAGCGGCTGCGCGCGGCCCGGCTGCCGCTGCACACCATGTTCGTCAGCCATCTGAAGGCGGGCGAGCTGACTCAGCTGCGCAACCAGTTCCCGCAGACCCGCTTCCGCGCCCGCATCGGCACCCGGCTGTGGCTCGGCGACCACGAGGCGACCGAGTACCGGGGCGCCGTCCTGGACGTCACGCGCATCGCCAAGGGCGAGCGCTTCGGCTACCGCCAGAACAAGTCCTCCGAGGACGGCCACCTGGTCGTCGTGGCGGGCGGTACCTCGCACGGGGTGGGCCTGGAGGCCCCCAAGGCCATGCACGGCGTCATGCCGCGCGCCAAGGGCGTCGCGAGGGCCGGGCTGGCCACCATCAACCGCAACCTGTCGCCCTTCGTGTGGGCCGGCAAGCAACGCTGGTTCGCCGAGCCCCCGCACATGCAGGTGTCGATCCTCTTCCTGCCGGGCGACGTGGCGCCCCCGGCGGTCGGGGACGAGCTGGTGGCGCACCTGCGGCACACGACGACGCAGTTCGACCGCGTCGTCGACCGCTGAGCGCTCCGGGCGCCGCCCGGGGCGCCCCGGGCGGCCTCTCCGCTCAGTGGGGCGGGGCCGGCGGCGCCGGGTCCACGCCCCACTGCACCGGGCGCCCCTCGCCGTAGCCGTAGCCGTCCTCGGGGCCGCCCTGCAGCGGTGCCGCGTGCCGCGGCCGGTGCGAGGGCCGCCCCAGCACGAACACGTCCTCCGCCCCGTCCAGCACGCCCCCGGAGGGGTCGTCCGAGCCGTCCTGGCGCACCGCGTCGTGCTCGGGGAAGAGCATGTCGCGGACGACGACCGCGCACAGGTACAGCGTCCCGATCAGGTGCGCCGCGATGGCCAGGTGGTAGCCGTGCTCCGGCAGGCCCTTGCTGTTGCCGCCCGTCGTGTACGCCAGGTACGACCAGATCCCGAGGAAGTACATGACCTCGGCGGCCTGCCAGATCAGGAAGTCCCGCCAGCGCGGCCTGGCGAGCGCCGCGAGGGGCACCAGCCAGAGCACGTACTGCGGCGAGTAGACCTTGTTGGTGAGGATGAAGACGGCCACGACGAGGAAGGCGAGCTGCGCGAAGCGCGGGCGCCGCGGCGCGTACAGGGTCAGCGCCGCGATCGCCCCCCACAGCAGCACGACCAGCGCCTCGGCGTAGTGGTTCACCGCCTGGGGCTGGATGTTCCACTTCGTCTGCTGGGAGATGATCAGCCAGATGGAACCGTAGTCGACGCCCCGCTCCTGGCTGAACGTGTAGAACTTCGACCAGCCGTCCCAGGCGAGCAGCATCACCGGCAGGTTGACCACGACCCAGGCCCCGGCCGCACCGCCCACGGCCGCGCCCCAGGCTTTCAGCTTCCCGGCCCGCAGGCACAGGAAGAACAGCGCGACGAGCAGGAACACCGGGTAGAGCTTGGCGGCCGTCGCCAGCCCGATCAGGATGCCCGCGGCCGCCGGACGGCCGCGCGACCACAGCATCATCCCGGCCGCCGCGAGGGCGACCGCGAACAGGTCCCAGTTGATGGTCGCGGTCAGCGCGAACGCCGGCGCCAGCGCGACCAGCAGCGCGTCCCACGGGCGGCGCCGGTTGGTCCGGGCCACGCAGACCGCGATGACGGCCGTGCAGACCAGCAGCATCCCCGCGTTGACCAGCCAGTAGACCTGCTCCCGGTGCTGGATCGTGCCGCCGTGCGGGGTGAGCCAGGAGGCGACCTCCATGAAGAGCCCGGTCAGGACCGGGTACTCCAGGTAACCCATGCCGCCGGAGACCGTGTCCGGGATGCGGTCGAAGTACGGGACCAGGTCGTCGGCGAAGCCGCGGCCGTAGTACAGGTGCGGGATGTCGGAGTAGCAGGCGTGGCTGTACTGGGCGTTCGCCCCGAAGAACCAGCCGCTGTCGTAGCACGGCACCTTCTGCACCATGCCCAACGCGAACATCCCGATCGCGACCAGCACGACCACGCGCAGGGGGTTCCACCAGCCCCGCCGCCCCACGGCCGCGAAACGGCCCAGCGGGCCGCCGATGACCTCGCTCCCGGCCACCGCGACCGGGTCCTCGCGGGTCGGGGGCACGACCGCCTCGGCCTCCGAGGCCTCGTGGTGGGGGTCTTCGCGCACGATCGTCATGGGCCACATCCTGCCCTACATCGCCGCGCGCGGAGCGTCGGATCCCCTCGCCGCCTCCCGCCCGCCCGCGAACGGCCGCGGCCGCGGAGGGCAGGTGCCCTCCGCGGCCGCGGACCGGTGCTCGACACAAGACGGGGCGGTCAACCGCCATTGCCTCCCGAACCCAAAAGCCCGCCGTCGTTGCCGTTGCCTCCGTTGCCGCCCCTCGTACTGCTGGAGGACACGGTCGGTGTCGGTGAGCCGCTCGGACCCCCGTCCGTGGTTCCGCCCTGGTCGCCGGTGCCACCGGCGTCCTGGCACTGCCACCAGGGCTTGCACGCCTGCGACTCGGTCGGCGTCGGCGGGGCCTGCGGCTGCGAGATGGTCGGGGTCGGGTTCGTGGTCGGGGACTCGCTCGGGGTGGCCGAGGGCGTCGGGGTCGGGCTGGCGGCGCCACCACCGTAGACGACCTTGCCGAGCGGTTCCGGCGTCGGGAACGACTGGACCGGCTTGCCCTTCATCGCGTCCACCATGTAGTCGTGCCAGATCTCGGCCGGGAACGACGCACCGTGGATCTTGTCCTTGCCGTAGGTCCCGTACATCTCCAGGAACTTGCGGTCCTTGGCCTTCGCGTCGTCGTTGAAGCGGAACATCACGATGGACGTGGTGAGCTGGGGCGTGTAGCCGACGAACCAGGCCGACTTGTTGCCGTCGGTGGTACCCGTCTTGCCGGCCACGTCGCGGCCCGGAAGCTGGGCCGAGGTACCGGTACCGCTCTGGACGACGGTCCGCAGCACGTCGGTCACGTTGTCCGCCACGGCCTGGGGGAATGCCTCCTTGGGCGCGGCCTTGTGCTCGTAGACGTTCACGCCCTCGTGTACGGCCTTCCGGACCGAGTACGGGTCGTTCTGCTTCCCGCGGTTGGCGAAGGTGGAGTAGGCGTCGGCCATGCGAATGGCGCTCGGCGTCGAGGTACCGATGGAGAAGGTCGGGCTGTTGGTGGTCGCCAGGCTGCCGTCCAGGAGGCCCGCCTTGAGCGCCGCCTCCTTCACCTTGTCCGTGCCGACGTCCATGCCCAGCTGCACGTACGGCGAGTTCGCCGAGACGCGCATGGCCTCACGCAGCGTGATGTTGCCGTACGACTCGTTGTCGTCGTTCGTCTGGAGCCACTGGCCTTCCTTGCCCTCCCAGACACGGCCGTCGTAGTACTTAATCTTCAGCTTGTTCTTGCCGTTGTAGATGCTCTTCGGCGAGACGATCGTCCGGTCCTGCAGGTCGTCGCCCTCGGTCCAGTCGGGGTTCCGCTTGCCGTAGGTCATGCCGGCGGCCAGGACGAACGGCTTGAACGTCGAACCGACACCCGCGCCGGTCTCGTCGGCGTTGTTCGTGAAGTGCTGCGTCGCGTTCACGCCACCGTAGATCGCGATGATCTTCCCGTCCTTCGGGTCGATCGAGGCTCCGCCGAACTGGACGTGCTTGTCGACGTCGCCCGCGCGCTTGAGGTTCTCGTTCTCCTTGCGGACCTTCTTCACCGCCTTCTCCAGCTGGTCCACCTTCTTCTTGTTGAAGGTGGTGTAGATGCGGTAGCCGCCCAGCTGGAGCTTCTCCTGCGTGATCTTCCCGTCGCTGTTGTTGATGACGTTCTTGTTGGCGAGGCCGACGAGGTAGCCGATCTGACCGCCGAGCTGCGCGTCGTTCTGCGGCTTCCTCGGCATGGGGAAGCCCTCGGCGATCCACTTGTCGTGGTCCGCCTTGGTCATCCGGCCGTCCTGCAGCTCCTGGCCGAGGATCCAGACCCAGCGCTCCTTGGCCAGCTTGGTGTTGGCCTCGGGCGTCGCGGCGGGGTCGATGTCGGTGTTGCCGTACGGGTCGTAGTACGTGGCGCCCTTGAGCAGCGAGGCGAGGAACGCGCACTGGCTCGCGTTGAGGTCGAACGCGTCGACCCCGTAGTAGGAGCGCGCGGCAGCCTGCAGGCCGTAGGAACGGCGGCCGTAGTAGGAGGAGTTCAGGTAGCCCGCCATGATGTCCTTCTTGTCGACCGTGGCACCCACCTTCACCGAGATGAACAGCTCCTTGAACTTACGGGTGATGGTCTGCGACTGGTCGCCGAGGCGCGCGTTCTTCACGTACTGCTGGGTGATGGTGGAACCACCCTGGGTCTGGCCGCCCTTGGCCATGTTGACCAGGGCGCGCGCGATGCCCATGGGGTCGACGCCGGAGTCGGTCTCGAAGGTCTTGTTCTCCGCGGACATGACGGCGAACCGCATCTCCTTGGGGATCTCCGAGTAGCTCAGGTTCTGTCGGTTGACCTCACCGCCGGTCGCCACCATCTCCTGGTCGTTGTCCCAGAAGTAGACGTTGTTCTGCGCCTTGGCGATGTCGCTTTCCTTCGGGATGCCCACCATCGCGTAGCCCACGCCCGCGACCGCGACGAGGCTGCCGAAGAAGAACAGGCACAGTCCGGAGACGAGCTTCCAGGACGGCATCCAGCGACGCCATCCGTCCTTCCCCCAGCGGGGGTAGTCGACGATGCGCTTCTTGGGGGGCTGCCCCCCGCCGCGCCCGCCCTGCGCGCCCGTGGCGGCGCGACGGCGGCCGCCCTTCTGCGAGGCCTGTGCGGCACGGCGCGCGGCGGCACGCCCCTCGTAGGGCGGCTCGGCCCCTCGGGTCCGGGCGCCGGTGTTCGCGCGGCCCCCCGCGCCCGCCCCCGCACCCTGGCGGGGGGGTTGTCCCATTCCTTGGCGCGGGCCGTGGCCCTGCCCCGAACCGGTTCCGTGCGGCTGCGGCTGCGGCCTCGGCGGCCCAGCTGCCCGCCGGCCGCCGGGCGGCGGGGGCTGCTGCTGCGCGCCGCGCCGGGCGGCTGCCCGGCCGTCGCCGGGCGACTGCGGCGGCTTGCGACGGTGCTCGCTCATGAACAGCTACTCCTAGGACAGGCGGAATCGCCTGAAAGCGGAAGTTGGTTTTCCGGTCCCCCCGGCGTGCGTTGGCCGCACTGCACCAGGGACAAGGACGCTCACTGGCGCCACACGGTTCCCGGTGCTGTGCATGGCGAACAGAGTACGCACGGTCAAAAGAGGTTCTAGCCAGATGTTCATCACATTACGGACGGTTGACGGTGCACGGATTTCGTGATGTGACGGCGGTCACCGTGAGCCGTCTTGCCGTAGCGGGGAACTCGTTCTATCGTCCCGATGTATCGAGCCGATACATCACGGCGAGATAAGAGGCGACGACGGCACCGGACGGGAGGGAAACGAGGACATGAGCAAGCGCTCCGGCATCCTCGAGTTCGCCGTCCTGGGCCTGCTGCGCGAATCCCCGATGCACGGTTACGAGCTGCGCAAGCGGCTCAACACCTCGCTCGGTGTGTTCCGCGCGTTCAGCTACGGGAGCCTCTACCCCTGCCTCAAGACACTGGTCACCCAGGGCTATCTGGTCGAGGAGACCGGCCCTGAACCCGATCCGCTCGCCGCGCCGCTGGCCGGCCGACGGGCCAAGATCGTGTACCGGTTGACGGCGGCCGGCAAGGAGCACTTCGAAGAGCTCCTCGCCCACTCCGGCCCTGACGCGTGGGAGGACGAGCACTTCGCGGCTCGTTTCGCCTTCTTCGGCCAGACGTCCAGGGACGTACGGATGCGTGTCCTCGAGGGGCGGCGCAGCCGCCTCGAGGAACGCCTGGAGAAGATGCGCGCGTCCCTCGCGCGTACCCGTGAGCGGCTCGACGACTACACGCTCGAGCTGCAGCGGCACGGCATGGAGTCGGTGGAGCGAGAGGTCCGCTGGCTGAACGAGCTGATCGAGACCGAGCGGGCGGGGCGCGGCAAGCAGCCCCCGGCCGCTCCGTCCGCCGATGCCGAGCAGGACAACCAACAGGAAAACGGCGGACCCGGCACGCGCCGGGGACCCGCGTGACGATTACACAGGGAGCAACCGGAATGGGTTCGGTTCGCGTAGCCATCGTTGGCGTGGGCAACTGCGCCGCTTCGCTGGTGCAGGGTGTCGAGTACTACAAGGACGCCGACCCGGCCAGCCGCGTGCCTGGCCTCATGCACGTGCAGTTCGGCGACTACCACGTGCGTGACGTCGAGTTCGTCGCTGCCTTCGACGTGGACGCGAAGAAGGTCGGCCTCGACCTCGCGGACGCCATCGGCGCCAGCGAGAACAACACCATCAAGATCTGCGACGTGCCGCAGAAGGGCGTGACCGTCCAGCGCGGCCACACCCTGGACGGTCTCGGCAAGTACTACCGCGAGACCATCGAGGAGTCCGGCGAGGAGCCGGTGGACATCGTGCAGGTCCTCAAGGACCGCCAGGTCGACGTGCTCGTCTGCTACCTGCCGGTGGGTTCCGAGGCCGCGGCGAAGTTCTACGCGCAGTGCGCCATCGACGCGAAGGTCGCCTTCGTCAACGCCCTCCCGGTCTTCATCGCCGGCACCAAGGAGTGGGCGGACAAGTTCACCGAGGCCGGTGTGCCGATCGTCGGTGACGACATCAAGTCGCAGGTCGGCGCCACCATCACGCACCGCGTGCTGACCAAGCTCTTCGAGGACCGCGGTGTCATCGTCGAGCGCACCATGCAGCTGAACGTCGGCGGCAACATGGACTTCAAGAACATGCTCGAGCGCGAGCGCCTGGAGTCCAAGAAGATCTCCAAGACGCAGGCCGTCACCTCCCAGATCCCCGACCGCGACCTGGGTGAGAAGAACGTCCACATCGGCCCCTCGGACTACGTGGCCTGGCTGGACGACCGCAAGTGGGCGTACGTCCGCCTCGAGGGCCGTGCCTTCGGCGACGTCCCGCTGAACCTGGAGTACAAGCTCGAGGTCTGGGACTCCCCGAACTCCGCCGGTGTCATCATCGACGCGCTGCGCGCGGCGAAGATCGCCAAGGACCGCGGCATCGGCGGCCCGATCCTGTCGGCGTCCTCCTACTTCATGAAGTCCCCGCCGGTGCAGTACTTCGACGACGAGGCCCGCGAGAACGTGGAGAAGTTCATCCGCGGCGAGGTCGAGCGCTGAACAGCGGCTTAACCCCCGTCACCACTCGTCGTACGACGCGACCGCGCAGGCCCCCGGGTATGGCACCCGGGGGCCTGTGCGTCATGTGAGGCTGTGCGCATGCCCGTTGTCCGTGATCTCCGTGTGCTGCTGCGCTTCCGGGACTTCCGCCGCCTGCTGGCGGTCCGGTTGCTGTCCCAGCTCTCCGACGGGGTCTTCCAGGTGGCACTGGCGGCCTATGTGGTCTTCTCCCCGGAGAAGCAGACCTCGCCGGCCGCCATCGCCTCCGCGATGGCGGTCCTGCTGCTGCCGTACTCGCTCCTGGGCCCGTTCACGGGCGTCCTGCTGGACCGCTGGCGGCGCCGGCAGGTCCTCCTCCACTGCAACCTGCTGCGGGCGCTGCTCTCCATCGGCACGGCCGTGCTGATGCTGCTGCGCGTCCCGGACTGGCTCTTCTACCTGTCCGCCCTCTCGGTCACGGGCATCAACCGCTTCGTGCTCGCCGGCCTGTCGGCCGCCCTGCCCCGCGTCGTCGACGGGGAGCGCCTGGTCATGGCGAACGCGCTGTCCCCGACCGCCGGCACGCTCGCCGCCACGGCGGGCGGGGGAGCGGCCTTCCTGGTACACCTGGGGGTCGCCGAGGGGACCCGCTCCGACGTCCTGGTCGTGGCGCTGGGCGCCGTCCTCTATCTCTGTGCCGGCCTTACCGCGCTCACCCTGGGCCGGGACCTGCTGGGGCCGGACCCGTCCCATGTCCAGCCTCGGGTGGCCGAGGCGCTGCTCAGCACCTTCCGCGGCCTGGTCCACGGGCTGGGGCACCTGCGACGGCGGCCACGCGCGGCGCGCGCCCTGGCCGCCATGACCGCGATGCGCTTCTGCTACGGAGGCCTCACGGTGACGGTGCTGATGCTCTGCCGCTACGCCTGGTCGGGATCCGGCGGTGCGGACCACGGAACGTCGGAGGGACTCGCACTCCTCGGCCTGGCGGTCGCCGTCTCGGGTGCCGGCTTCTTCACGGCGGCAGTCGTCACCCCCTGGGCCGCAGCACGCTTCGGCACCTTCGGATGGATCACCGTCTGCGCGGGTTCGGCCGCCGTCCTGCTCCCCGCACTGGGACTCCCCTTCGAGCCGGCTCCGGTACTGGCGGCGGCCTTCGCGCTGGGGCTGGCCACCCAGGGGGCGAAGATCGCCACCGACACCGTGGTCCAGTCATCGATCGACGACGCCTACCGGGGGCGGATCTTCTCCCTCTACGACGTGCTGTTCAACGTCGCCTTCGTCGGCGCCGCGGCCATCTGCGCACTGGTCCTCCCGCCCGACGGACGCTCCGCGGGACTTCTCCTCGCCCTCTCGGCGATCTACGCGGCGGTGGCGCTCGGCACCGCCAGGACTCCGCGTCGTTTCACGTGAAACACAACGATCACCCCGCGTCAGCCCGTTTCACGTGAAACAGGCGCCCCGGGTAAGGGGCTGTCCGACGCCTCCAGTAGCGTTCGCGCGTTCGAAGGAACTGACAGGTTCATCCCAGGGAGGGGAACAACCATGGCGACTCCGCCGCCCCAGAACAACAACCCGGCCCCGCAGGACCAGCCCGCCGCTTTCCCGCCGCCGCAGGGCCAGCCCGGCGCCTTTCCTCCGCCGCAGGGCCAGCCGGGCGCTTTCCCGCCGCCTGCCGCCCCGCCGCGGCGCGGCAGGAACATCGGCAAGCGCGTCCTCGGCGTGATCGTCACCATCGTGATCCTCATCGGCGTGCGGTTCGCGTTCTCCCAGTTCGACAAGACCGACGCCGAGTCGTCGAAGGTCGGCGGGTGCCTCCACAACAAGGGCACCGACAAGAGCCCGGACCTGGTGGACGTCGACTGCTCCTCCGGCGACGCGCAATTCAAGATCGTCAAGAAGTTCGACGACTCGAGCGACGAGAAGCAGTGTGAGGCGGTCACCGAGTCGGACGTCTACTACGTCCAGTCCGGGACCGACTTCAACAACGTCGTGCTCTGCCTGAAGACCATCACCAAGTGACGGGCTCACGGTTAAAGCCGAGGGGGTCGTGTTTCACGTGAAACACGACCCCCTCGACTTCCCGCCGCCCGGACGGGGTGACACTCAGCCCTGCGCGGCCCACCACTCCTTCAGTGCGGCCACGGCGGCCTCCTCACCCAGCGGGCCGTGCTCCAGGCGGAGCTCCAGCAGGTGGTTGTACGCCTTGCCGACCTGGGGGCCCGGGGGGATGCCCAGGATCTCCATGATCCGGTTGCCGTCCAAGTCCGGACGGATCGCGTCCAGCTCCTCCTGCTCCTTCAGCTGGGCGATCCGCTCCTCGAGCCCGTCGTAGGTGCGCGCCAGGGCCGCCGCCTTGCGCTTGTTGCGGGTGGTGCAGTCGGAGCGGGTCAGCTTGTGCAGCCGGTCGAGCAGCGGTCCGGCGTCCCGGACGTAGCGCCGGACAGCGGAGTCGGTCCACTCCCCGGTTCCGTAGCCGTGGAATCGCAGATGCAGCTCGACCAGCCGGGCCACGTCCTTGACGATGTCGTTCGGGTACTTGAGCTTGGTCAGCCGTCCCTTGGTCATCTTGGCGCCGACCACCTCATGGTGGTGGAACGAGACCCGCCCGTCGGACTCGAAGCGCCGGGTGCGCGGCTTGCCGATGTCGTGCAGCAGCGCGGCCAGGCGCAGCACCAGGTCCGGCCCCTCGGTCTCCAGCGCCATCGCCTGGTCCAGGACGGTCAGCGTGTGGTCGTAGACGTCCTTGTGACGGTGGTGCTCGTCCCGCTCCAGGCGCAGCGCCGGCAGCTCCGGCAGGACCCGCGCGGCCAGGCCGGTCTGCACCAGCAGTTGCAGGCCCTTGCGGGGGTGGTCGGAGAGGATCAGTTTGTTGAGCTCGTCCCGGACGCGCTCCGCGGAGACGATCTCGATGCGGTCGGCCATCTCCGTCATCGCCGTCACTACCTCGGGCGCCACCTCGAAGTCCAGCTGGGCGGCGAAGCGCGCGGCACGCATCATGCGCAGCGGATCGTCGGAGAAGGACTCCTCAGGGGTGCCGGGAGTGCGCAGAAGACGCTGGGCGAGGTCGCCGAGCCCGCTGTACGGGTCGACGAACTCCGCCTCCGGCAGCGAGACCGCCATCGCGTTGACGGTGAAGTCCCGGCGGACCAGGTCCTCCTCGATCGTCTCCCCGTAGGAGACCTCCGGCTTGCGCGAGGTGCGGTCGTAGGCCTCGGACCGGTACGTGGTCACCTCGATCTGGTAGCCGCCCTTGCGGCACCCGACGGTGCCGAAAGCGATGCCGACCTCCCAGACCGCCTCCGCCCATCCGCGGATGATCTTCAGCACCTGGTCCGGCCGGGCGTCGGTGGTGAAGTCGAGGTCGTTGCCGAGCCTGCCGAGCAGGGTGTCGCGGACCGAGCCGCCGACGAGGGCAAGCCGGAATCCGGCGTCCTTGAAGCGGCGACCGAGGTCCTCGGCCACCGGCGCGATCACGGGCGCGGCCTTCAGGGTCTGGGGGGCGTTGTTGGCATTCGGCACAACAGAAAAGGGTACGTGCCCATGCGCCCCGCGGCGGACCGGTTTACCGGCGCCCGCGATCATGCCGACGCCTCCGCGCCCCCGGACTGTATCGATCTTGTGGCCCACTCACAGCACTTTGGGTCATCGAGCATCGTTACCATTCCAGGACGCACATCCGATGACGACGAGGGACGGCCAGCGCGTGGGCGAGGCGGCACAGCACCCCGGAGGAACTCCGGCCCGTTCGAGGCTGCGCCGGGCGACGGCGCTGCTCCTGGGCGCCACCATGTTCACCGGCCTGGTCCAGGCCCGCACGGCACCCGCGGCGCATGCGGACACCTCCGACGGCCGGACCGTGGACGTGTCCGTGAACTCGCTGTCCCCCACCGTCCCCGCCAAGGGCGACACACTCACGGTGAGCGGCACCGTCACCAACAAGAGCAAGCACACCGTCAGCGGCGCCCACGTCGGCGTGGAGATCGCCCCTCAGGGCCCGCTGGACAGCCGCAGCGCCATCAACGGCGCGTCCGGCAGCGCGCCCCACACCCTGGCCGACGGCGTGGAGATCGCCGGGCACACCGTGCCGGTCGACGACCTGCCCGCCGGCATCAGCCGCAGCTTCACCCTGAAGGTGCCGGTCAAGGACCTCGACCTGGGCCCGGACGGCGTCTACCAGCTCGGGGTCTCCCTGACCGGGCAGACCAGGGACCGCGGCTACGACGAGTACCTCGGCATCGAGCGGACCTTCCTCCCCTGGTACCCGGACGGGCACGCCAAGCCGACCCGCTACACCTTCCTGTGGCCGCTGATCGACCGCCCGCACCTCGCCGTGCGCAGCGAGAGCGACGACCAGCAGAGCCCGATCTTCCTCGACGACGACCTCGCAGAGGACCTGGCGCCCGGTGGTCGCCTCCAGCAGCTGGTGTCCCTCGGCCGGGACCTGCCCGTCACCTGGGTCATCGACCCGGACCTGCTCGCGACGGTCGACGCGATGACACGCCGGTACCAGGTCGCCGGTCCCGACGGTGATCTCGATCACACCACGTCGGGCACCGGCACCGAGAACGCGAAGCGCTGGCTGAACAGCCTCAAGGAGGCCGTCGCCGGGGACGAGGTCGTCGCGCTCCCCTTCGCCGACCCCGACATCGCCTCCATCGCGCACCACGGCAAGGACGTCCCCGGCACCCTGAACCACCTCAAGACCGCCACCGACCTCGCGACCGCCACGGTCGAACCGATCCTCGGCATCACCCCCGACACGGACGTCTCCTGGCCGGTGGAGGGCGCTGTCGACCCCTCCATCGTCGACGTGGCGACCTCGGCCGGCGCCGACAAGGTGATCGCCCGCAGCGACAGCCTCGGCCAGCCCGGGGACCTCGGTTACACCCCCACTTCGGCGCGGCCCATCGGAGGGGGCACCACGGCGGTCGTCGCCGATTCCGAGCTCTCCAAGGCCTTCCAGGGCGACATGACGACGGCCGGGTCCTCGACCCTCGCGGTCCAGAAATACCTGGCGCAGACGCTGATGATCACGATGCAGTCGCCCGACCGGCAGCGCAGCGTCGTCGTCGCGCCGCAGCGCATGGCCAAGGCCTCTCAGGCCCAGGCCATGGCCCAGGCGATCGCGACGGTCGCCGGCAGCGGCTGGGCCGAGACCGCGGACTTCTCCGCCGCGGCGAAGGCCACCCCCGACCCCAAGGCCAACCGCAGGGTGCCCGGCGCCGGCTCCTACCCCAAGCGCCTGCGCAAGCACGAGTTGAGCGCCGCCGCCTTCCGCCAGATCCAGGCGACGCAGGACGAGCTCGACGACTTCATGGCCCTGCTGAGCAAGCCCGACCGGGTGCGGACCCCCTTCGGCAACGCGCTGATGCGCTCGATGTCCACCGAGTGGCGCAGTTCCTCCCGGAGCCCGGCCGGCTACCGCATGGCCATCTCCGACTACCTGTCCGACCTGATGAGCCTGGTCTACCTGCTCCCCAAGACCGGGACGCTCACGCTGTCCGGCCGCAGCGGCACCATCCCGGTCACCGTGAAGAACGAGCTGGGCCAGACCGTGCAGGGCCTGGAACTGCGCCTCACCTCCAGCCAGGGCAACAGCCTCGACCCGGGCAAGCCGCAGCCCGTGACCGTGGAGGGCGGCCACACCCGCTCCCTGAAGTTCGAGGGCACCGCGGCCCGCAACGGCCTGAACACGATCACGGCCCAGCTCTACACGCCCGACGGCGCCACGTTCGGCCGGCCCATCACGTTCCAGGTGGATGTCACCTCCATCACATCGACCGTCATGCTGGTGATCGCCGCCGGGCTCCTGCTGCTCGTGCTGGCGGGCGTCCGGATGTACCACCAGCGCAAGCGCCGCGCGGCCGCCGGGGGTGAGGACGGCGACGCCGACCCGTCGGAGGACGACGTGGAGCCGTCCGGCGACGGGGAGACGGGCGAGGACCGGGACGACGCCGCAAAGGGCACCATGGGTGACCGGGACGAGGCCGGTGACGAGCAGCCGGGTGACCTGGCGCCGGACACCTCCCCGGAAAGTACGGACCCGTCAGGGACGGGTGAGAAGGTGGACCGATAGCCAGCGAGCCATGGCCGATGAGGTGGGGCTGAGATGAACGCACCGTACGACGGTGAGCGCGAACGGGAAGCCGGGGAGCAGTTCCCCGGTCAGCCCGGGCAGCACCCTGCCGCGCCCGACCCGTACCTGCAGGACACCTACGCCCGCGATCCGTACCGGCGACAGGATCCGACCGTGCAGGACCCGGTGGGCGAGGCGCTCTACGACCGCACCGCGCACCCGCCGGCGCAGCCGCATGCCTACGGGCCGCCGTACGCGCACCAGGAGCCGTACCGCATGCCGTACGCCGACAACGCCGACACCCGGTACGTCGGCGTCGACGAGCTGGTCTCCAACGCGCCGGACGAGGCCGGAGCGCCGCCGCGGCCGGACGAGTACGCCCACCTCTTCCGCGACGAGCCGGTGCAGACGGCCCCCGCGGAGCCCGAGCCCACGGCGGCGCCCGCGGCCGGCAAGTCCGGCGGGCGGGCCGGCAGCATCCTCAAGTCCAGCGCCCTCATGGCGGCCGGCACCCTCGTCTCCCGGGTCACCGGATTCCTGCGCACCCTGGTCATGGCCGCCGCGATCGGCGTCGGCACCCTGAACGACGGCTACCAGGTCGCCAACACCCTGCCGACGATGATCTACATCCTGGTCGGCGGCGGCGCGATCAACGCGGTCTTCATCCCGCAGCTCGTACGCGCCATGAAGAACGACGAGGACGGTGGCGAGGCGTACGCCAACCGCCTGCTGACCCTCGTCGCCGTCGGCCTCGCCGCGGTCACCGCCGTGTGCGTGGTCGCCGCGCCGCTCTTCATCCGGGCCATGTCCCACGACATCGCTTCCGACCCGGTCAGGTTCGAGGTCGCGGTCACCTTCGCCCGCTACTGCATCCCCACCATGTTCTTCATGGGGGTGCACGTCGTGCTCGGGCAGATCCTCAACGCCCGCGGCCGCTTCGGCGCGATGATGTGGACGCCCGTCCTCAACAACGTCGTCATCATCGCCACCTTCGGTGCCTTCATCTGGGCCTTCGGTTCCTTCACCAGCACCGGTGTCACCTCGCAGACCATCACCCCCGAGGGCGTGCGCCTGCTCGGCCTCGGCACCCTGCTGGGCCTGACCGTGCAGGCCCTCGCGATGATCCCCTACCTGCGCGAGGCCGGGTTCCGGATCAGGCCGCGGTTCGACTGGCGCGGCCACGGTCTCGGCCACGCGGCCAAGCTGGCCAAGTGGACCTTCTTCTTCGTCCTCGCCAACCAGATCGGCCTGATCGTCCTCACCCAGTTCGCCACGGCGGCCGGTTCGGCGGCCGAGAAGGGCGGCCACGAGGGCACCGGCATCACCGCCTTCAACTACGCGCTGCTGCTCTGGCAGATGCCGCAGGCCATCATCACCGTCTCCGTCATGACGGCCGTACTCCCGCGGATCTCCCGCGCCGCCGCCGACGGCGACGCCGCCGCGGTCCGCGACGACCTCTCCTACGGCCTCCGGACCTCCGGCGTGGCCATCGTGCCCGCCGCCTTCGCTTTCCTCGCCCTCGGCCTCCCCATCGCCACCCTGCTCTACAGCAGCTCCGGAGAGGGCGCGGTGAACATCGGCTTCGTGCTGATGGCCTTCGGACTGGGCCTGATCCCCTTCTCCGTGCAGTACATCGTCCTGCGCGGCTTCTACGCGTACGAGGACACCCGCACCCCCTTCTACAACACGGTCATCGTCGCCGCCTGCAACGCCGGCGCCGCCGCCGTCTGCTACTTCGTCCTGCCCGCCCGCTGGGCCGTGGTGGGCATGGCCGCCGGGTACGGCCTGGCCTACGCGATCGGCGTCGGAGTGGCGGTCAAGCGGCTGCGCAGGCGCCTCGGCGGCGACATCGACGGCAAGCGCGTGGTCCGCACCTATGCCAGGCTCTTCGGCGCGTGCATCCCCGCCGCAGCGGGCGCCGGCGCCGTCGTCTACGGTGTCTGGCACTCGCTGGGTCACGGCGCTGCCGCATCGTTGCTGTCGCTGGTGCTCGGCGCCGTTGTGCTGGGCGGAATCTTCTTCATCGCCGCCAAGCGCATGCGCGTCGAGGAGATGACGGCCATGGTCGGCATGGTCAGGGGCCGGCTGGGCCGCTGACGGCGCCCACCGCGCAACCTTCGTGGGCCGTCGTGTGTCGTGCATAGCGGTGGACTGTTGGCACAATTGTCCTCGGCTGTGTTGTCAGATCTTGCAACGGATGGGGAGGCAGGAACGACGGTGGCGGAACGGAGCACGGCTGCCGTCGGAGTGGCCAACGAGAGCGGCGACAAGCAGCTCGCCGCCCATGCGGACAGTGCCACGGCCGACGAGGCGACGGACCAGAGCGAAGAGCAGGACGCGCCACAGCAGACCATCCCCGAGGAGACAGCACCGACCAATTCCGAGCCGCCCGAGCTCCACAGCGGCCACAAACTCGCCGGGCGCTACCGTCTGGAGGAGTGCCTCACCCGAGCCGACGGCTTCAGCAGCTGGAGGGCCGTCGACGAGAAGCTGCGCCGTGCCGTGGGCATCCACACCCTGCCCTCCGACCACAGCAGGGCCCGCTCCGTGCTCGCGGCGGCCCGCTCCGCGGCCCTCCTCGGCGATCCCCGCTTCGTGCAGGTCCTCGACGCGGTCGAGGAGGACGACCTCGTCTACGTGATCCACGAGTGGCTCCCGGACGCGCGGGAACTCACAACCCTGATCACCGCCGACCCGCTGGAGCCGCACGAGGCCCACCAGATGGTCACCCAGATCTCTCAGGCCATGGCCGCCGCCCACCGGGAAGGCCTGGCCCACCTCCGGCTCGGCCCCGACGCCGTCCTGCGCACCGAGGCCGGCCAGTACCGCATCCGCGGTCTGGCGGTCGCCGCGGCGCTGCGCGGCATCTCCTCGGAGCGCCCGCAGCGCGAGGACACCGAGGCCATCGGAGCCCTCCTGTACGCCTCGCTCACCCAGCGCTGGCCGTACCCGGAGGACGACCACGGCCTCACCGGCCTCCCCAAGGACGTCGGCCTCGTCGCACCCGACCAGGTGCGGGCGGGCGTCCACCGCGGGCTGTCGGAGCTCGCGATGCGCGCCCTCGTCAACGACGGGGCGACGGCCTCCCGCGAGCCGGAGCCGTGCACCACCCCCGAGGAGCTGGCCAGGGCAGTCACCGCGATCCCCAAGATCCGGCCGCCCGAGCCGACGCACGCGCCCTACTCCCGCACCACGTACCAGCAGGGCTCCTACCGTCAGACCCAGGCGGGCTCCGCGTCCCCCGGCGTCACGACGGTCCTCCCCGCCCCGCCACCGCCCCTGGCGGGCCGCACCGGCAAGGCCCTCAAGTGGTCCGTCTCGGCCCTCTTGATCGTCGCCCTCGGCCTCGGCAGCTGGCAGCTCGCGGAGACGCTGATGGACCGCGAGCACCAGGCGAAGTCCGGTGGCAGCTCGACCTCCCACAACACGGGCGGCGACGGTGGCAGCGACAACGGCGGCGCGAACCAGGTGACGCTGAAGCCGCTGCCCATCCAGGGGGCGGCCGAGTACGCGCCCTACGGCGGGGCCCAGCATCCGGACGACGTCGACGCCACGTACGACAGCAAGACGTCCACGTACTGGCGCACGAACAGCTTCGCCGACGGCCCCGAGTTCGCCCCCTCCGTCAAGAAGGGCGTCGGCATCGCCTACGACCTGGGAGCGGCGAAGAAGCTCGGCCAGGCGTCGATAGACCTCTACTACGGGGGCAAGCACACCACGGTCACGCTCTACGCCGCCGACTCGCTGAACACCACGGCCGAACCGGGTCAGCTGAGGAAGCTGGCCACCGTGACGACCGAAGGCAAGGCGGCGAAGCTCTCACTGAAGGCGCCCGTGGAGACGCGGTACGTCGTGGTCTGGCTGACCGCCCTTCCCTATTCAGATGCCGACGGGTACTCCGGAGCCGGCTACAAGCAAGCCATCACCAATGTGAGGTTCGAGGGGCAGTAGCCCCGCGGGGAGGGGGATGGTGGCCACGCAGGGTACGGGCGGGGAGGTCAGCGACAGCGACCTCCTCGCCCGGCATGTAGCGGGGGACCCGAACGCCTTCGGGGAACTCGTCCGCCGGCATCGCGACCGGCTCTGGGCGGTGGCGCTGCGGACCCTGGGGGACCGCGAGGAGGCCGCCGACGCCGTGCAGGACGCACTCGTCTCGGCCTTCCGCTCCGCCCACACCTTCCGCGGGCAGTCGGCCGTCACGACCTGGCTGCACCGGATCACCGTGAACGCGTGCCTGGACCGGGCACGCAAGGCCGCCGCACGCCGCACCGCGGCGGTCACGGACGAGAAGCAGTTCGAGGAGTTGCTCGAACCGCACGAGTCCGCAGCCGCCCCCGCCGAGCGGGGCGAGCTGCACCGGGAACTGCTGCGGGCGCTCGCGACACTCCCCGTGGAGCAGCGGGCCGCCCTGGTCCTGGTCGACATGCAGGGCTACCCCGTGGCCGAGGCCGCCGCCGTCCTCGACGTGCCGACCGGGACGGTCAAGAGCAGATGCGCCCGGGGCAGGGCACGTCTGCTGCCGCTGCTCTCCCATCTGCGGGACGCGCCGGGGAGTAGCCGCGATCCGGCAGGGGGAAGGAACCGGACGGAGAACGCATCCGTCCCAGAGACGGAGGCCCGGTCGGGCCACGGCTTCACACAGGGCGGAGGTGGACACCCATGACGTCGACGACGGGTACGGACGAGCACCCCGAGGTCGCCGAGATCTCTGCACTCACCGAGGGCATCCTCCCGCCCGAGCGCTCGGCCGACGTCCGCGGACACATCGACGGCTGCACGCTCTGCGCTGACGTTCGCGCCTCGCTGGAGGAGATCCGCGGACTGCTGGGCACCCTCCCGGGCCCGCCACGGATGCCCGCCGACATCGCCGGCCGGATCGACGCCGCACTTGCCGCCGAAGCACTGCTCGCCTCCAGCCGTACCGATGTTTCACGTGAAACAGAGACCGCTGAGCCGCCTCGTGTTTCACGTGAAACATCGGCACCGGCCGCCGGTCGGCCGGTGGGCCGCGGCACAGGCCCCGGCGGACCGGGGCGCCCCGGCACCCGGTCGCGCCGACGCTGGAGGAAGGGGATCCTGGTGGCCGCCTCCGTGGCCGCCGTGGTCGGCCTCGGAAGCTACCTCGCCCAGTCCGCCTGGAACGTCGGCGGGAGCGCCGACGCCCAGTCGTCGGCGGCCTCCGAGGTGGGCGCCAAAGCTGACGCCGACACGCTCGGCGTGCAGGTACACGATCTGCTGACACGTGGCACGGGCGAACAACCGGAGGGCAAGCCCTCAAGGCAGTCCCCCATGGTCGGGATGGAAAGCGTGGTGCCGTCCTGCGTCCTGGGGGCCGTGGACCGCCGGGAGGCCCCGATCGCCCTCCAACGGGGCAGGTACGAGGGCATGGACTCCTATCTGGTCCTGCTCCCGCACAGGGGCGACTCCTCGCTGGTCGACGCCTACGTCGTGGACGCCTCGTGCACCACCGCGCAGCCCCCCGCCGCAGGCACCCTCCTCCGTGAGGAGACATACCCTCGCTAGCGCGACGCCGACGGGAATGCCCGGACCGTAGGATCCGTTAGGCGGGATGACAATGGTCCCGTCGCCGAGGCATCCGGCGAGTCGGCACAGCAGCAGAGACGAGGAAGAACCCGTGAGCGACGTCCGAGACGTGATCATCATCGGTTCCGGGCCGGCGGGATACACTGCCGCGCTCTACACCGCCCGCGCCTCCCTCAAGCCCCTGGTCTTCGAAGGGGCCGTCACGGCCGGCGGTGCCCTCATGACCACGACCGAGGTGGAGAACTTCCCCGGCTTCCGCGACGGCATCATGGGCCCCGACCTCATGGACAACATGCGGGCCCAGGCCGAGCGCTTCGGTGCCGAGCTGATCCCGGACGACATCGTCGAGGTCGACCTCGAGGGTGACATCAAGACCGTCACCGACTCCGCGGGCACCGTCCACCGGGCGAAGGCCGTCATCATCGCCACCGGTTCCCAGCACCGCAAGCTCGGCCTCCCCAACGAGGACCAGCTCTCCGGTCGCGGTGTCTCGTGGTGCGCCACCTGTGACGGCTTCTTCTTCAAGGACCACGAGATCGCCGTCATCGGCGGTGGCGACACCGCCCTGGAGGAGGCGACCTTCCTCTCCCGCTTCGCCAAGAGCGTGAAGGTGGTCCACCGCCGGGACACCCTCCGCGCTTCCAAGGCCATGCAGGAGCGTGCCTTCGCCGACCCGAAGATCTCGTTCCTCTGGGACAGCGAGGTCGCCGAGATCAACGGCGATGGCAAGCTCTCCGGCCTGGTCCTGCGGAACACCAAGTCCGGGGAGACCTCCGAGCTGCCGGTCACGGGCCTGTTCATCGCGATCGGCCACGACCCCCGGACCGAGCTGTTCAAGGGGGTCCTCGAGCTGGACGAGGAGGGTTACCTCAAGGTCGAGTCGCCCAGCACCCGTACGAAGATCCCCGGTGTCTTCGCCGCGGGTGACGTCGTGGACCACACCTACCGCCAGGCGATCACCGCCGCGGGCACCGGCTGCTCCGCCGCCCTGGACGCCGAGCGCTACCTCGCCGCTCTGAGCGACGCGGGCAGCGAGCACACCCGCGAGCCCGAGCAGACCGCCGCCGCGGTCGTCTGACCGCACAGCACCATCAAGTACCCGTCCTACACACCGAGGAGACAGCCGTGGCCGGCAACACCAAGACCGTGACCGATGCGACCTTCGACGAGGAGGTCCTGTCCAGCGACAAGCCCGTCCTCGTCGACTTCTGGGCCGAGTGGTGCGGTCCGTGCCGCCAGATCGCCCCGTCCCTCGAGGCGATCGCCGCGGAGCACGGCGAGCAGATCACCATCGTCAAGCTGAACATCGACGAGAACCCGGTCACCGCCGCCAAGTACGGCGTCATGTCGATCCCGACCCTGAACGTCTACAAGGGCGGTGAGGTCGTGAAGACCATCGTCGGCGCCAAGCCGAAGGCCGCCATCGAGCGCGACCTGGCCGACTTCATCGGCTGAGCACCGCAGACGGACGCGAAAGGGCCCGCCCCCGTGAGGGGCGGGCCCTTCGTCCGTTCACAGGGGCCGCAGCGCCGGTTCCTTCTGCACGGCGCCGAGCAGCCGGTCGATCGCCATCTCGACGTCCTCCTTCCAGGAGATCGTCGTGCGCAGTTCCAGCCTCAGCCGGGGGAACCGCGGGTGCGGCCGCACGGTCTTGAAGCCGACGGCCAGCAGGTGTTCGGCGGGGAGGACGCACGCGGGCTCCTCCCAGCGGGCGTCACCGAATGCCTCGATCGCCCGGAAGCCACGCCGGACGAGATCCTTGGCCGTCGCCTGCACCAGCACCCGGCCCAGCCCCTGCCCCTGGAAGCCGGGGAGGATCCGGGCGGTCATGAGCTGGACCGCGTCGGCCGAGACGGGACTCGTGGGGAAGGCCGTCGAGCGCGGCACATAGGCAGGCGGGGCGTAGAGCACAAAGCCGGCAGGCACCTCGTCGACGTACACGACACGACCGCAGGACCCCCACTCCAGCAGCGCCGCGGAGATCCAGGCCTCCTTCTCCAGCTCCGGCTTGCCGGCCTGGACGGCTGCCTCCCCGCTTACCGGGTCGAGCTCCCAGAAGACGCACGCGCGGCAGCGGTTGGGGAGATCCGGGAGGTTGTCCAGCGTGAGCGGAACGAGCCGACGCCCCATGAGGTCTGACCCTCGTTTCTGTCGTGGACCCAACTGCCGACGAAGCCACCCACGGCGCCCAGCCCGAGCCCCGCTGCGAGGAGGGCGGCCCTCTGCCAATCGTGCTCCACTCCGACGCGCCGCACCGATCGCATGAGCCCCTCCTCGGAGGTAGTGCTCCATCCCGTACGCATCGTATCCGTGGGCGGACAAGTCCGACACCGGAGCAACGCGAACGGCCCAGCAAAAAGCGGGTCACATCCTTCTCGGGATGTGACCCGCCCGGCAGTTGCGATCCGTCACAGGACGATAGGGCCCCTGCGGTTCACTCCTCCTCGTCGATCTCATCGGTGAGCGACCGCTCGAGGACCGTGCCCTCACCCGGTGCCATCGACCCGAGGATGCGCTCCAGATCCTCTATCGAGGCGAACTCCACGACGATCTTCCCGCGCTTCTGCCCCAGGTCCACCTTCACCCGGGTCTCGAAGCGGTCCGAGAGCCGCAGCGCAAGGTCGGTCAGTGCGGGGGACATCCGCTTGCCCGCCCGGGGCGCCGCCGCCTTCCGTGCCGGCTGGGACTCGGAGTTCATCACATGCACGATCTCCTCGACCGCGCGCACCGAGAGCCCTTCGGCCACGATCCGGCTGGCGAGCCGGTCCTGGTCCTCCACGTCCTCCAGCGCGAGCAGGGACCGGGCGTGCCCGGCGGAGAGCACACCGGCCGCCACACGCCGCTGTACGGGCGCGGAGAGCTTCAGCAGACGCAGGGTGTTGGAGACCTGCGAGCGGGAGCGGCCGATGCGGTCGGCGAGCTGCTCATGGGTGCAGGCGAAGTCCTTGAGGAGCTGGTCGTAGGCGGCCGCCTCTTCCAGCGGGTTCAGCTGGGCACGGTGCAGGTTCTCCAGCAGCGCGTCCAGGAGGAGCTTCTCGTCGTCGGTGGCCCGCACGATCGCCGGGATGGCCTCCAGGCCTGCCTCCCGGCTCGCCCGCCAGCGCCGCTCGCCCATGATGAGCTCGTAGCGTTCCGTCCCGACCTGACGGACGACGACCGGCTGCAGGAGGCCGACCTCCTTGATGGAGGTGACCAGCTCGGCCAGCGCGTCCTCGTCGAAGACCTCACGCGGCTGACGCGGGTTGGGGATGATCGCGTCCAGCGGCAGCTCCGCGAAGTACGCCCCCGCCACCATGGGGGGCTCCTGGACCACGATGGCTTCCGGTGTTTCACGTGAAACCGGGATCGCCGCGGTCCCCTCACGTCCCTGTTCCACCAGGGCCGTCACCTTGGCGGCGGCGACACCTCGTTCCGGCGCCAGGACAGGCGCGGCGGTCGCCGCCGACGCCACCGCGGTCGCGGCTGCCGCGTCCGCACCGTTCGGTGCGGCGGGAATCAGCGCGCCGAGACCACGGCCGAGTCCTCTGCGTCGCTCACTCACTGGATCCCCTCCGACGTGTTCTGCTCTGTGAACTCTTGGGTGTGTCCCAGGCCGCGCAGGGCCATCTCGCGTGCCGCCTCGAGGTACGACAGCGCGCCACTCGAACCCGGATCGTAGGTCAGCACGGTCTGGCCGTAGCTGGGGGCCTCCGAGATGCGGACCGAACGCGGGATGCTCGTGCGCAGCACCTCCTTGCCGAAGTGGGTGCGCACTTCCTCGGCTACCTGCGAGGCGAGGCGGGTCCTGCCGTCGTACATGGTCAGCAGGATGGTGGAGACATGGAGCTTGGGGTTGAGATGGCCCCGCACCAGCTCCACGTTGCGGAGCAGCTGCCCCAGGCCCTCCAGGGCGTAGTACTCGCACTGGATCGGAATGAGCACCTCGGCGCCGGCCACCATGGCGTTGACGGTCAGCAGACCGAGCGAGGGCGGGCAGTCGATGAGGATGTAGTCCAGCGGCTGCTCATAGGCCTCGATGGCTCGTTGCAGCCGGCTCTCGCGGGCCACCAGGGAGACCAGCTCGATCTCGGCTCCTGCCAGGTCGATGGTGGCGGGAGCACAGAAGAGGCCCTCCACGTCCGGCACCGGCTGGACGACGTCGGAGAGCGGCTTGCTCTCCACCAGCACGTCGTAGATGGAGGGGACTTCGGAGTGATGATCGATCCCGAGGGCGGTGGAAGCGTTGCCCTGGGGGTCGAGGTCGACGACCAGTACCCGGGCCCCGTGGAGGGCCAGGGAGGCGGCCATGTTGACCGTGGTGGTGGTCTTGCCGACCCCACCCTTCTGGTTGGCGACCACGATCACCCGGGTCTGTGGTGGGCGGGGGAGTCCTTCACCGGCCCGCCCCAGTGCCTCCACGGCCAGTTGGGCGGCGCGGCCGATGGGGGTGTCGTCCATCGGGGGCGGTGTTTCACGTGAAACATCATCCCCGAACGGTTCGGTGCGGGGACCGGGGACCGGATCGGCCATCGGTCCCGCGATGTTGGCGTCGGACCGCAAGGATTCACTCTCCTCGACTACAAGCTCGCAATGAACAGAGCCTGCCATGCTTTCGGGGTCACGAACCAGTGAGGGCCGTTCTCCTGTGGATGAATCCACCGGTTGAGTCACCGAATGGGTCATCTCGGCGGCCCGATGAGAGAGCGATTCGGCCGCGGCACGGGCGCGGCCGAGGATTCCTGGAAGCAGAGAGCGCCGTTTCACGTGAAACACGATGCGCAGCGCCGCGACCGTTTCCTACCCGACACTCCGGATCATGTACGTATGGCCGTTTGTATGGAGCACACGGCCGCGCTCAGCGCTGGTGCCGACGGCTCGCCCGGGCCGCCTTGGCCCTCCGGGTCGCCGCACGCACACCACCGGGGCTCTCCCCCGCGAGCACCCGCACCACGGTCGAGAGCGGATCCACGATCCCCTCTCCGACCTGGACCACGGAGGTCTCCACGGCGCCGAGCCGGCTCAGCGCGGCACGCGCCGCCTTCAGCTCCTCCTCGGCGGTGTCGCCCTTGAGGACGGTCATCTCCCCGTGCGGGCGGAGCAGGGGAAGCCCCCAGCCGGCAAGACGGTCCAGCGGGGCCACGGCACGCGCGGTCACCACGTCCACCGGCGGCACCTTGCCGACCATCTCTTCGGCCCGGCCACGCACCACCACGACGTTGGACAGCCCCAGCAGCCGCACGGCCTCCTCGAGGAAGGTGGTCCTGCGCAGCAGCGGTTCCAGCAGCGTGATGCTGAGGTCCGGCCGGGTCAGTGCCAGCGGGATCCCGGGGAGCCCCGCGCCCGAACCCACGTCGCACACCGAGACGCCCTGGGGGATCACCTCGGCGAGCACGGCGCAGTTCAGCAGGTGGCGCTCCCACAGCCGGGGCACCTCCCGCGGACCGATCAGTCCGCGGCGCACGCCCGCGTCGGCCAGCAGTTCCGCGTACCGCACCGCGTCCGCGAAGCGCTCCCCGAACACCTCACGTGCCGCTTCCGGCGCCGGGGGAAGCTCCGCCGCTGCCTCCGTCACGAGAACCGTCCTTCCGTTGATACGGGCCTTCTCCAGGCTGACAAGGTTCGGCCCCGCCTGCGAACAGACGGGGCCGAGTGAGTACCGCTGAGACCGGGGGAGGTCAGGAAGCCGGAAGGACGACCACCCGGCGCTCGGGCTCCTCGCCCTCGGACTCGCTGCGCAGCCCCGCGGCGGCGACGGCATCGTGGACGACCTTGCGCTCGAAGGGCGTCATCGGCTTGAGCTTGACCGGCTGGCCGGAGCCCTTGACCTCCTCGGCCGCCTTCTCACCCAGCTCGGTGAGCTCGGCCCGCTTCCGCGCCCGGAAGCCGGCGATGTCCAGCATCAGCCGGCTGCGGTCGCCGGTCTCCCGGTGCACCGCGAGCCGGGTCAGCTCCTGAAGCGCCTCCAGCACCTCGCCGTCCCGGCCGACGAGCTTGTTGAGGTCGCGGCTCGACGAGTCGCCGACGATGGAGACCGAGGCACGGTCCCCCTCGACGTCCATGTCGATGTCACCGTCGAGGTCGGCGATGTCCAGCAGCCCCTCGAGGTAGTCGGCCGCGATCTCGCCCTCCTGCTCGAGGCGGGTGAGCGCGTCGGTGGTGTTGCCGTCCGTCACGACGGGACTCCTCTACTACTTCTTCTTCGACAGGTTCGGCTTGTCCGCGCCGCTGCTCGGCTTGGGCTTGGTGCCCGCGGCCGCTCCGCCGCCCGGCTTGGGCTTGGTGCCGCCGGCACCGGCCGGCTGCGCGGGGCCGCCCGTCTGGCGCTGCGACTTGGTCTGGCGCTTGGGCTGGGTGCGCTTCACCGGCGCCGCGTCCTGCGGCTCCTTGTCGGCGACGGGCTCGTCCTTCAGCTTGCCCTTGGCCTTCAGGCGCTCCTCGCGCTGCTTGAAGGCGAGGCTGCCGGGGGTCGGGTTCCGGCGGATGACGAACATCTGCTGCCCCATGGTCCACACGTTGGTGGTCAGCCAGTAGATGAGGACACCGACGGGGAAGTTGATGCCGAAGACGGCGAACATGATCGGGAAGACGTACATCAGCATCTTCTGCTGCTGCATGAACGGCGTCTTCACCGTCATGTCGACGTTCTTCGTCATCAGCTGGCGCTGCGTGTAGAACTGCGAGGCCGACATCAGGACGATCATGATGACGGTGACCACGCGGACATCGGCGACGGAGGCACCGAGCTGCGAGAGCTTCTCGGCGCTGTCGGTGAACTTCGCGGCGAGGGGGGCACCGAAGATGTGGGCCTTCTGGGCGCTGTCGACCAGGTCCTGGCCCATGACGCCGACCTGCTTGCCCTGCGCGATGTAGCTCAGCACGTGGTACAGCGAGAAGAAGAAGGGCGACTGCGCCAGGATCGGAAGGCACGAGGAGAGCGGGTTGGTGCCCGTCTCCTTGTACAGCTTCATCATCTCTTCGGACTGACGCTGCCGGTCGTTCTTGTAGCGCTCCTGGATCGCCTTCATCTTGGGCTGGAGCGCCTGCATGTTCCGGGTCGACTTGATCTGCTTCACGAAGAGCGGGATCAGGCAGATCCGGATCAGGACCACCAGGGAGACGATCGACAGGCCCCAGGCCAGACCGCCGTCCTTGTCAAAGACAAGGCTGTACAGCGAGTGGAACTGGACAATGATCCACGAAACGGCATCGTAGAGGGGGTTCAAGATCCCCACGGTCAGGCTCCTTGGGCATGAGGCGACTCGACGGGCTCGGGAGTAACGGACCCGCCCGGCGCGTCACCCCGGAGGGCTTCGCGCAGGCGAGCGTGCCACGGTGGGCGCTTGCGCGGCGGGACATGGTCCACACCGCCCAGCGACCACGGGTTGCAACGCAGGATCCGCCACGCGGTCAGGGCAGTGCCCTTGATCGCGCCGTGCCGATCGATCGCCGTATACCCGTAGTGCGAACACGAGGGGTAGTACTTGCAGACCGGACCGAGCAACGGGCTGATGGTCCACTGGTAAATCTTGATCAAGGCCAGCAACGGGTACTTCATAGCGCCACCCCCAGGAGCCTCCCGAGGGCGGCGTCCAGGTCTCGGGCCAGCTGTGAATGGTCTGCGTCACCCGCACCGGGCAGCGCTCGTACGACTACCAGGCTACCGGGGGGCAGCACGGACAGACGTTCGCGGACAAGGTGACGAAGCCGACGCTTGACCAGGTTCCGGGTCACCGCGCCACCGACGGCCTTGCTCACGACGAAACCCGCACGCGCCGGGGAGGCACTCCCCCCCGCTGCGTGCGGGTCCCTTGTGTCACTGTCGGTGCGCAGGTGGACGACCAGAAGTGGCCGTCCGGCCCGACGTCCTCGACGTACCGCCGTCGCGAAGTCCTGCCGCCGCCTCAGCCGATTCTCGGTGGGCAGCACGACTCACACCTCGCGCTTCGGTGCGATCAGGCGGACAGACGGGCGCGGCCCTTGCTGCGGCGGGTCGCGAGAATGGCGCGGCCGGCACGCGTACGCATACGCAGCCGGAAGCCGTGGGTCTTGGCGCGACGACGGTTGTTCGGCTGGAAGGTGCGCTTGCTCACTCGGGGGCTCCAGGATGAATCGTGTGTTGGCGGGGCGTCGCCTGGCTGTCACCGTGCGCCCACGAGGAACTCGCGGAACATTCAGGTGTGCACCGCTTGACGATCACCTTGGTGATCCTCGCCCATCGGTAGGCAGGCGGCAGCAGCCATCGACAACTCGACCTGGTTACGGTACGCGGGGCCGCGGCATCAGGTCAAACCCGCTCCGGTGACGACCGTGCGCGCCGCCATCCGGACGTGGTTTTGCACACCCTGTGGACAACGACTTGAACCAGGCAGGCCGCGCTGACTACCGTGGCTGAACTCCGAAACCTTCCCGTCCGTCCCAAGAACCACACCTTCGTGGGACCCATCGGCACCAACCAGCGACCGAGAGAGCGTGCACTGTGGCTGACGTAACTGCCGATCTTGCCTCAGTGTGGCCCAGGGTCCTGCAGAAACTGCTCGCCGAGAGCGACGACCTCAAGCCGAAGGACGCGGACTGGCTGCAGCGGACGCAGCCGCTGGCGCTCGTCGCCGGCACGGCCGTGCTGTCCGCCCCCAACGAGTTCGCCAAGAGCGTGCTGGAGGGGCGGCTCCTCCCGCTCATCACCGATGTCCTCAGCCGTGAGTTCGGTCACCCCGTGGGCATCGCCATCGCCGTCGCCTCGGGCGGCGAGCAGGAGGCGGCCCCCGCGCCGCCGGCCCCGGTCGCCCCCGAGCCGCAGCACCAGCCGCAACACCAAGCGCAGCACCAGCCGCATCCGCAGTCGCCTGCGTACGGCACGGAACCCGGCGGGTACGGCGAGCGGCCGCACGGCTACGGCGAGGTCCCGCGGATGCGCCCGGCCTACCCCGAGCACTCGGTCGTTCCCGGCGGCGGTCCCGGCGGCTGGCCGCCGCGCGAGCCCGAGGACCGCTGGCAGCAGCAGCGCTTCGGCGACTACCAGGAGCGCGAGCAGTACCAGCCGCCCGCCTCCCGCTACGAGATCCCCTCGCCCCACCAGCCCCCGGCGCGCCCGGAACCGGCGCCGCAGCAGCCGCCGACCATGCCGGCCATGCCGCCGCCGCGCACCGGCGGGGGGAGCGGCGGCGGTACGGGTTCCCACGCGGGCACCGGGTCGAGCGGTTCGGGGGGCCCGGCGGAGCCCACGGCGCGGCTGAACCCCAAGTACCTCTTCGACACCTTCGTCATCGGCGCCTCCAACCGCTTCGCGCACGCCGCGGCGGTCGCCGTCGCCGAGGCGCCGGCCAAGGCGTACAACCCGCTGTTCATCTACGGGGAGTCCGGCCTCGGCAAGACGCACCTGCTGCACGCGATCGGGCACTACGCGCGCAGCCTCTACCCGGGCACGCGGGTGCGCTACGTGAGCTCCGAGGAGTTCACCAACGAGTTCATCAACTCCATCCGCGACGGCAAGGCGGACGCGTTCCGCAAGCGCTACCGCGACATGGACATCCTGCTGGTCGACGACATCCAGTTCCTGGCGAGCAAGGAGTCGACGCAGGAGGAGTTCTTCCACACCTTCAACACCCTGCACAACGCGAACAAGCAGATCGTGCTCTCCTCGGACCGGCCGCCCAAGCAGCTGGTGACCCTGGAGGACCGGCTGCGCAACCGCTTCGAGTGGGGTCTGATCACCGACGTCCAGCCGCCCGAGCTGGAGACCCGGATCGCGATCCTCCGCAAGAAGGCGGTGCAGGAGCAGCTCAACGCCCCGCCGGAGGTGCTGGAGTTCATCGCCTCCCGGATCTCGCGGAACATCCGCGAGCTGGAGGGCGCGCTGATCCGGGTGACGGCGTTCGCCAGCCTGAACCGGCAGCCGGTGGACCTGCAGCTCACCGAGATCGTGCTGAAGGACCTGATCCCGGGCGGCGAGGACTCCGTCCCCGAGATCAGCGGACAGGCGATCATGGCGGAGACGGCCTCGTACTTCGGCCTGGACGTGGAGGACCTCTCCGGCTCCTCCCGCAGCCGGGTGCTCGTCACGGCCCGGCAGATCGCCATGTACCTGTGCCGTGAGCTCACGGATCTGTCGCTGCCCAAGATCGGCGCTCTGTTCGGCGGCCGTGACCACACGACCGTCATGCACGCGGACCGCAAGATCCGCTCCCTGATGGCCGAGCGGCGGTCCATCTACAACCAGGTCACCGAGCTCACCAACCGCATCAAGAGCTGACTCGCGGCCTTCCCGCGCACCTTCGGCAGTCCCTCCGCACGCCTTCCCGCGCACCCTCCGCACGCCTTCCAGACCGTCCACAGCGCCCCGGGCCAACTCCCGGGGCGCTTCTCGTTGTTCGATTGCACCGGCCGCGTCCCGGGGACAGGAACGTCTCTCCACAGGACGGGGCGGTTTTCCCCTGTCCACAGCCTGGGGATGCCCGAGTTGTCCAGAACGTGTCCACAGGCGGGGCTGCGGGATACTCATACGGGCTGCTGGGAGCCATGTGGATTTGTGGGCAACCCGGATCCACAGACTGTGGATGTTCCGGCCGCCCACAGGACGGGCGTCCCGGTTGTCCACCGCTCGCCCACAGGCCGGGGCACGTTGTCCCCAGTCAGGGGCCGCTTCTCCACAGTCCTGTCCACTGTTCGGCAACGGAACACACCCGCTCACCGGTCGGAGTGAACCGCATCACACCAACGTGGTGGGTTGGGCTGGGGAGAACCCGGGTATTCCTGGGGACAGCGCTGGGGAGAACCGGGGGTCTCCTGTGAATCGCGTGTGCACAACTTCCGGCCGTCCACAGAACCGCCGGGTTGTCCACGGGCTCCACCCACAGGCGCGGTGGACAAAAAACAGGGCCTGACCTGCACCGGAACCACTTATCCACGGTTTCCACACCCCCTATTACTACGACCAGGGATAGTTACCGGGGAATCTGCTTCGAAGTGGGTCCTGTGCACAACCGAGCCGCGGGCCGTCCGCCTCCCCGCCCTCCGGCTTGACCCCAACCCGCACCGCATGTCCGTGGCGGCTGTCAGACTGTTCTCGGCAAGAGGGCCAGCAGGGCCAAGAGAGTCGGCCACAGACAGCCAGCAACAGCAGGAGGCGGTTCCGGTGAAGATCCGGGTGGAGCGCGATGTACTCGCGGAGGCAGTGGCCTGGGCGGCCCGCAGTCTCCCGGCCCGTCCCCCGGTGCCGGTCCTGGCGGGCCTCCTGTTGAAGGCCGAGGAGGGCCAGCTGAGCCTGTCCGGCTTCGACTACGAGGTCTCGGCCCGGGTGTCCGTCGAGGCGGACGTGGAGGAGGACGGCACCGTCCTCGTCTCCGGCCGGCTGCTCGCCGACATCTCGCGGGCACTTCCCAACAGGCCTGTGGAGATCTCCACCGACGGCGTGCGCGTGACCGTCGTCTGCGGCAGCTCGCGATTCACACTCCACACCCTGCCTGTGGAGGAGTACCCGGCGCTGCCCGCGATGCCCACCGCTTCCGGCACCGTCCCCGGCGAGGTCTTCGCCGCGGCCGCCGCCCAGGTCGCCATCGCCGCCGGCCGTGACGACACCCTGCCGGTGCTGACCGGTGTGCGCATCGAGATCGAGGGCGACACCGTCACCCTGGCGGCCACCGACCGCTACCGCTTCGCGGTCCGCGAGTTCCTGTGGAAGCCGGAGACCCCGGACATGTCCGCGGTCGCCCTGGTGCCCGCCAAGACGCTCCTGGACACCGCCAAGTCCCTCACCAACGGCGACTCGGTCGCCATCGCCCTGGCCGGCTCCGGCGCGGGCGAGGGGCTGATCGGCTTCGAGGGCGCCGGCCGCCGCACCACCACCCGCCTGCTCGAGGGCGACCTGCCGAAGTACCGGACGCTCTTCCCGACCGAGTTCAACTCCGTCGCGGTGATCGAGACCGCCCCGTTCGTCGAGGCCGTCAAGCGCGTCGCCCTGGTGGCCGAGCGCAACACCCCGGTCCGGCTGAGCTTCGAGCAGGGCGTGCTGACCCTGGAGGCGGGTTCCAGCGACGACGCACAGGCTGTGGAGCGCGTGGACGCCAAGCTGGACGGCGAGGACATCTCGATCGCCTTCAACCCGACGTTCCTGCTGGACGGCCTGAGCGCGATCGACTCGCCGGTGGCCCAGCTGTCGTTCACCACGTCGACGAAGCCCGCGCTGCTCAGCGGCCGTCCGGCGGTCGACGCCGAGGCCGACGACGCGTACAAGTACCTGATCATGCCGGTCCGGCTGTCCGGCTGACGCGAGGCCTGTCCGGTCGCGTCGCCCTGCGGGGGCCGACGTAGGCTCGACGTAGGTCAGGCAGGCTTCGAACGAAGGATCAACGATGGAGCTCGGTCTCATCGGTCTCGGCAAGATGGGCGGGAACATGCGTACGCGCATCCGCCAGGCCGGTCACACTGTCATCGGCTACGACCGCAACCCGGACCTCGCCGATGTCCACAGCCTGCAGGAACTTGTGGACAAGCTCGAGGCCCCGCGCGTGGTGTGGGTGATGGTGCCGGCCGGCGCCGCCACCCAGTCGACGATCGACGAGCTCGGTGAGCTGCTCTCCCCCGGTGACGTCGTGGTCGACGGCGGCAACTCCCGCTGGACGGACGACGAGAAGCACGCCGAGGAGCTGGCCGCCAAGGGCATCGGCTTCGTCGACTGCGGTGTCTCCGGCGGCGTCTGGGGCCTGGAGAACGGCTACGCGCTGATGTACGGCGGCGAGCCCGAGCACGTCGAGAAGGTGCAGCCGGTCTTCAACGCCCTCAAGCCGGTGGGGAACTTCGGTTCCGTCCACGCGGGCAAGGTGGGCGCCGGCCACTTCGCGAAGATGGTCCACAACGGCATCGAGTACGCCATGATGCAGGCCTACGCCGAGGGCTGGGAGCTGCTGGAGAAGGTCCACTCCGTCACCGACGTGCGCGAGGTGTTCCGCTCCTGGCAGGAGGGCACCGTCATCCGCTCCTGGCTGCTGGACCTGGCCGTCAACGCCCTCGACGAGGACGAGCACCTCGACAAGCTCAAGGGCTACGCCGAGGATTCCGGCGAGGGCCGCTGGACCGTCGAGGCCGCCATCGACAACGCCGTGCCGCTGCCCGCGATCACCGCGTCGCTCTTCGCCCGCTTCGCGTCCCGCCAGGACGACTCCCCGCAGATGAAGATGATCGCCGCGCTCCGCAACCAGTTCGGCGGCCACGCCGTCGAGAAGCACTAGTCACACCCACGGGAAGGAGGCGGCGCGCAGCCATGCACGTCGCGCATCTGTCGCTCGCCGACTTCCGTTCCTACGCCCGGGTCGAGGTCCCGCTCGACCCGGGCGTCACCGCTTTCGTGGGCCCCAACGGCCAGGGCAAGACCAATCTGGTCGAGGCGGTCGGCTACCTGGCGACCCTCGCCAGCCACCGCGTCGCGAGCGACGCCCCGCTGGTGCGGATGGGCGCGGACCGGGCGATCGTGCGGGCGTCCGTGGTGCAGGGCGAGCGGCAGCAGCTGGTCGAGCTGGAGATCAACCCGGGCCGCTCCAACCGGGCACGGCTCAACCGCTCCTCCCAGGTCCGGCCCCGCGACCTGCTGGGGATAGTCAGGACGGTGCTCTTCGCCCCCGAGGACCTGGCCCTGGTCAAGGGCGACCCCGGGGAGCGCCGGCGCTTCCTCGACGAGCTGCTCACCGCCCGGGCGCCCCGGCTGGCGGGCGTCCGCAGCGACTACGAGCGGGTCCTCAAGCAGCGCAACACCCTGCTGAAGTCGGCCGCGATGGCCCGCCGCCACGGCGGCCGCGGTGCCGACCTGTCCACGCTCGACATCTGGGACCAGCACCTGGCCAGGGCCGGCGCCGAGCTGCTGGCCCAGCGCCTGGACCTCACCCACGCCCTGCAGCCGCTGGCGGACAAGGCGTACGAGCAGCTGGCACCGGGCGGCGGCCCGGTCGTCCTGGAGTACCGCAGTTCGATCGGCGAACGGATCGCCGGAGCGTCGGGCCGCGAGCAGCTGTACGGACTGCTGCTGGAGGCGCTGGGCGAGGCCCGCAAGCAGGAGATCGAACGCGGGGTGACCCTGGTCGGCCCGCACCGGGATGACCTCTCCCTCAAGCTGGGACAGCTCCCCGCCAAGGGGTACGCGAGCCACGGGGAGTCCTGGTCGTACGCGCTGGCGCTGCGCCTGGCCTCGTACGACCTGCTGCGCGCCGACGGCGGTGAGCCGGTGCTGGTGCTGGACGACGTCTTCGCCGAGCTCGACGCCCGGCGCCGTGCCCGGCTGGCGGAGCTGGTGGCCCCCGGTGAGCAGGTGCTGGTGACGGCGGCGGTGGACGACGACGTGCCGGACGTGCTGATCGGCGCCCGGTACGCGGTGGAGGACGGCGGCGTGGAGCGGGCATGACGGATCAGCAGCCGCCGCCGGGGCAGGAGACGGGCGCCCAGGACAAGCCGGTGTCCGGAGTCGACCTGGCCAGGGTCGCCCTGCGCGCAGCCAAGGAGCAGGCCCGCGCCAGGGGCGCCGCCGCGCAGCAGAAGAAGCAGGCCCGGCGCGGAGGGTTGCGCAGCGGCGCGCGGGCGGACGGCCGCGACCCCCTGCCGCTGGGCGCCGCGATCAGCCGGCTGATCACCGAGCGCGGCTGGGAGGCCCCGGCGGCGGTGGGCGGCGTGATGGGCCGCTGGCCGGAACTGGTGGGTGATGACGTGGCCCTGCACTGCCAGCCGCAGCGGTACGACGAGGAGGAGCGGGTCCTCACGGTGCAGTGCGACTCCACGGCCTGGGCCACGCAGCTGCGGCTGCTCGCCCCGACGCTGGTGGCCAGACTGAACGCCGACCTCGGCCACGGCACCGTGAAGCTGATCAAGGTCCTGGGGCCGGGGGGACCGGTGCGTTCGTACGGGCGATTGCGCGCTCCCGGGAGCCGTGGGCCGGGCGATACGTACGGATAGGCCGGAAACCTGCTGTGCGTAATCGGGTCGAAGCCCTGTGCGCCCGCGTGAGCCGTTTTGAGACCCGGTCCGCGTGTGGGGAGTCGGCAGGAGGTACTTCAGTCGGGCACACGGGAACTCAGGCACCGCCAAAGCCCCATCTATGTCGGCGCTACCGGTAGACTGGTAGCAGTACCGCCCGCCCCTGGCCTCCGGCACCGGGGACCCCAGCGGGACCAGTCGAAGATGTCGAGTGATGAAGCCGGTTCCGCCCCGCGGGACCCGGCTCATGCTGTGCCAGAAAGGGCGCTTCGTGGCCGATTCCGGCAACCCCAACGAGATCAATACGTCCGCAGCTGACGGCTCCGCCGCGCCCGCCTCAGGCGCGGCGTA
Organism: Streptomyces sp. NPDC058864; assembly: GCF_042742985.1. NCBI lineage: Bacteria > Bacillati > Actinomycetota > Actinomycetes > Kitasatosporales > Streptomycetaceae > Streptomyces > Streptomyces sp. NPDC058864. The sequence continues at coordinate 179,422 of NZ_JBHYMQ010000006.1, forward strand.
CGACGCCAGCGCGATCACCGTCCTGGAGGGCCTGGACGCGGTTCGCAAGCGCCCGGGCATGTACATCGGCTCGACGGGCGAGCGCGGCCTGCACCACCTGGTGTACGAGGTCGTCGACAACTCCGTCGACGAGGCGCTGGCCGGTCACGCGGACACCATCAACGTCACGATCCTGCCCGACGGCGGCGTGCGCGTCGTCGACAACGGCCGTGGCATCCCCGTGGACATCGTGCCGTCCGAGGGCAAGCCCGCCGTCGAGGTCGTGCTCACCGTCCTCCACGCCGGCGGCAAGTTCGGCGGCGGCGGCTACGCCGTCTCCGGCGGTCTGCACGGCGTCGGCGTCTCCGTGGTGAACGCGCTGTCGACGAAGGTCGCGGTCGAGGTCAAGCGTGAGGGCTTCCGCTGGACCCAGGACTACAAGATGGGCGTCCCGACCGCCCCGCTGCAGAAGAACGAGGAAGTCTCGGAGAACGGCACCACGGTCACCTTCTGGGCCGACGGGGACATCTTCGAGACCCTCGAGTACTCCTTCGAGACGCTCTCGCGGCGCTTCCAGGAGATGGCCTTCCTCAACAAGGGCCTGACCATCTCCCTGACGGACGAGCGCCCCGAGCACGCGGACGTCGAGAACGAGGGCCAGCCGCGCTCGGTCAAGTACCACTACGAGGGCGGCATCGTCGACTTCGTGAAGTACCTGAACTCGCGCAAGGGCGAGACGGTCCACCCGTCGGTGATCGACATCGACGCGGAGGACAAGGAGCGGATGCTCTCCGTCGAGGTCGCGATGCAGTGGAACACCCAGTACAGCGAGGGTGTCTACAGCTTCGCCAACACCATCCACACCCATGAGGGCGGCACCCACGAGGAGGGCTTCCGCGCCGCGCTGACCACGCTGGTCAACAAGTACGCGCGTGAGAAGAAGCTGCTCCGCGAGAAGGACGACAACCTCACTGGTGAGGACATCCGCGAGGGTCTGACCGCGATCATCTCGGTCAAGCTGGGCGAGCCCCAGTTCGAGGGCCAGACGAAGACCAAGCTCGGCAACACCGAGGCGAAGACCTTCGTCCAGAAGGTCGTGCACGAGCACCTGACGGACTGGCTGGACCGCAACCCCAACGAGGCCTCGGACATCATCCGCAAGTCCATCCAGGCGGCCACCGCCCGCGTCGCCGCCCGCAAGGCGCGCGACCTGACGCGTCGCAAGGGCCTGCTGGAGACGGCGTCGTTGCCGGGCAAGCTGAGCGACTGCCAGTCCAACGACCCCGCCAAGTGCGAGATCTTCATCGTCGAGGGTGACTCCGCCGGCGGCTCGGCCAAGTCCGGCCGGAACCCGCAGTACCAGGCGATCCTCCCGATCCGCGGCAAGATCCTGAACGTGGAGAAGGCGCGGATCGACAAGATCCTGCAGAACACCGAGATCCAGGCGCTGATCTCGGCCTTCGGCACCGGTGTGCACGAGGACTTCGACATCTCGAAGCTGCGCTATCACAAGATCATCCTGATGGCCGACGCCGACGTGGACGGCCAGCACATCAACACCCTGCTGCTGACCTTCCTGTTCCGCTTCATGCGGCCGCTGGTCGAGGCGGGCCACGTGTACCTCTCCCGTCCCCCGCTCTACAAGATCAAGTGGGGCCGGGACGACTTCGAGTACGCGTACTCGGACTCCGAGCGCGACGCCCTGATCGAGCTGGGCCGGCAGAACGGCAAGCGCGTCCGCGAGGACTCGATCCAGCGCTTCAAGGGCCTCGGCGAGATGAACGCCGAGGAGCTGCGGGTCACCACGATGGACGTCGACCACCGCGTGCTCGGCCAGGTCACCCTGGACGACGCGGCCCTCGCCGACGACCTGTTCTCGGTGCTGATGGGCGAGGACGTCGAGGCCCGGCGCTCCTTCATCCAGCGCAACGCCAAGGATGTCCGCTTCCTCGACATCTGAGTCGGCCCCCATCAGCCGCCGCCCGAAAGGACTTTGACCAGCAATGGCCGACGAGAACACCCCTGTCACGCCCGACACCCCGGAGGGCGCCGCCGCCGAGGCGGACACCACGACGCGGATCGAGGCCGTGGGCCTCGAGACGGAGATGCAGCGCAGCTACCTCGACTACGCGATGTCCGTCATCGTGTCGCGTGCGCTGCCCGACGTCCGGGACGGCCTCAAGCCCGTCCACCGCCGTGTGCTGTACGCGATGTACGACGGCGGCTACCGCCCCGAGCGCGGCTTCTACAAGTGCGCCCGTGTCGTCGGTGACGTCATGGGTACGTACCACCCGCACGGCGACTCCTCGATCTACGACGCGCTGGTGCGCCTGGCCCAGCCGTGGTCGATGCGCATGCCGCTGGTCGACAGCAACGGCAACTTCGGTTCCCCGGGCAACGACCCGGCCGCCGCCATGCGGTACACCGAGTGCAAGATGGCGCCGCTGTCGATGGAGATGGTCCGGGACATCGACGAGGAGACCGTCGACTTCCAGGACAACTACGACGGCCGCAACCAGGAGCCGACGGTCCTGCCGTCGCGCTTCCCCAACCTGCTGATCAACGGCTCCGCCGGTATCGCGGTCGGCATGGCGACCAACATCCCGCCGCACAACCTGCGCGAGGTCGCCGAGGGCGCCCAGTGGTACCTGGCCAACCCGGAGGCGTCCAACGAGGAGCTGCTCGAAGCCCTCATCGAGCGCATCAAGGGCCCCGACTTCCCGACCGGCGCCCTGGTGGTGGGCCGCAAGGGCATCGAGGAGGCGTACCGCACCGGTCGCGGCTCCATCACGATGCGCGCGGTGGTCGAGGTCGAGGAGATCCAGGGCCGGCAGTGCCTGGTCGTCACCGAGCTGCCGTACCAGGTCAACCCCGACAACCTGGCGCAGAAGATCGCCGACCTGGTGAAGGACGGCCGGGTCGGCGGCATCGCCGACGTCCGTGACGAGACCTCCTCCCGGACCGGCCAGCGCCTGGTGATCGTGCTGAAGCGCGACGCCGTGGCCAAGGTCGTGCTGAACAACCTCTACAAGCACACCGACCTGCAGACGAACTTCGGCGCCAACATGCTGGCGCTGGTCGACGGCGTGCCGCGCACGCTCTCTCTCGACCAGTTCATCAAGCAGTGGGTGACCCACCAGATCGAGGTCATCGTCCGCCGGACCCGGTTCCGGCTGCGCAAGGCCGAGGAGCGCGCGCACATCCTGCGCGGTCTGCTGAAGGCCCTGGACGCGATCGACGAGGTCATCGCCCTGATCCGGCGCAGCGCCACGGTCGACGTCGCGCGCGAGGGCCTGATGGGCCTGCTGGAGATCGACGAGATCCAGGCCAACGCGATCCTGGAGATGCAGCTGCGCCGCCTGGCGGCCCTGGAGCGGCAGAAGATCGTCCAGGAGCACGACGAGCTCCAGGCGAAGATCAACGAGTACAACCGCATCCTGGCCTCGCCGGAGCTGCAGCGCGGCATCATCAGCCAGGAGCTCACGGCGATCGTCGAGAAGTTCGGCGACGACCGGCGCTCGGCGCTGGTGCCCTTCGACGGCGACATGTCCATCGAGGACCTGATCGCCGAGGAGGACATCGTCGTCACGATCACCCGCGGCGGCTACGTCAAGCGCACCAAGACGGACGACTACCGGTCCCAGAAGCGCGGCGGCAAGGGCGTGCGGGGCACGAAGCTGCGGGAAGACGACATCGTCGACCACTTCTTCGTCACCACCACCCACCACTGGCTGCTGTTCTTCACGAACAAGGGCCGGGTCTACCGCGCCAAGGCGTACGAGCTGCCGGACGCCGGCCGTGACGCCCGCGGGCAGCACGTGGCGAACCTGCTGGCCTTCCAGCCGGACGAGCAGATCGCGCAGGTGCTGGCCATCCGCGACTACAACGCGGCGCCCTACCTGGTGCTCGCCACCCGTTCGGGCCTGGTGAAGAAGACCTCGCTGAAGGACTACGACTCCCCCCGTTCCGGCGGCGTCATCGCGATCAACCTGCGGGAGACCGAGGACGGCAGCGAGGACCTGCTGATCGGCGCGGAGCTGGTCGGCCCGGCCGACGACCTGCTGCTGGTCAGCCGCAAGGCGCAGTCCATCCGGTTCACCGCGACGGACGAGTCGCTGCGCCCGATGGGGCGTGCGACCTCGGGTGTGAAGGGCATGAGCTTCCGTGAAGGGGACGAACTGCTCTCGATGAATGTCGTGCGACCGGGTACGTTCGTCTTCACCGCCACCGATGGCGGGTACGCCAAGCGCACCAGTGTGGACGAGTACCGGGTCCAGGGGCGCGGCGGACTCGGCATCAAGGCGGCCAAGATCGTCGAGGACCGGGGTTCCCTGGTCGGGGCGCTGGTGGTGGAGGAGACCGACGAGATCCTCGCCATCACCCTCGGCGGCGGTGTGATCCGTACCCGTGTCAACGAGATCAGGGAAACCGGGCGTGACACCATGGGCGTCCAACTGATCAACCTCGGTAAAAAGGATGCAGTCGTGGGCGTCGCCCGCAATGCCGAGGCGGGGGCGGAGGCCGAAGAGGTCGTCGCCACCGAAGAGGCCGAGGGCGAGCAGCCCGTGGCCGCCGAGTCGGAGGAGTAAACAGCCGTGAGTGGAGCCAAGGGCGCCGCGGGTGGGACGGGCGCGGACGGAGGGCAGCCGATGCCGGCCGCCCTGCCGGACGCGATCGGCGGTGCCCCTGGCCCACGTACGGACAACGGCCCGCACCAGGGGGGAATCACCGTGACTGACACCCGTCCAGCGCAGCAGCACCAGCACGCCGTGCACCAGCAGACCTACGGGGGCGCGCCCGGCGCCCCGGTCGCGGAGCAGCCGCAGCAGCCCGCGCAGCAGCCGCAGGGCCCGCACCAGCCCCCGCAGGCGTACGCGCCCCCGGCCGGGCCCCCCGCTACGGCCGGCGTCCGCCAGCCGCGTCCGGCGGCCCGCACCGTCCCGCGTACCCGCAAGGCGCGGTTGCGGGTGGCGAAGGCCGACCCGTGGTCGGTGATGAAGGTCAGCTTCCTGCTCTCCATCGCGCTGGGCATCTGCACGGTCATCGCGGTTGCGGTGCTGTGGATGGTGATGGACGCCATCGGCGTCTTCACCACCGTCGGCGGCACCCTCAGCGAGGCCACCTCGTCCGGATCGGACGGTGGCTTCGACCTGGTGTCGTTCCTGTCGTTGTCGCGGGTGCTGACCTTCACCGCGGTCATCGCGGTGATCGACGTCGTGCTGGCCACGGCGCTGGCCACGCTCGGCGCCTTCATCTACAACATGTCGGCCGGCATGGTGGGCGGAATCGAGCTGACGCTCGCGGAGGACGAGTAACCGATTTTGGGCCACGGCCCCGTGTGCGCTAATCTTTCAACGCAACGCAGCGCGGGGCTATAGCTCAGACGGTTAGAGCGCTTCCCTGATAAGGAAGAGGCCACAGGTTCAAGTCCTGTTAGCCCCACCGCGTGAACGGCCCGTACGGATCATCCGTACGGGCCGTTTCCTTGTCCGCGTCGGCGGAGTTGGTTCCGGTGGCAGGTCACCGTTCGATATCGACCGGTGTGTATAGTCGGGCCCGTCGGAGGACCCCCAACGCAAGAAGGACGAGGTCGCGCGGTGAAGAAGTTTCTCCTGGTCGCACTGGCCGCCATCGGCGGTCTCCTCGTGTACCGCCAGATTCAGGCGGACCGCGCCGAGCAGGACCTGTGGACGGAGGCCACGGATTCCGTTCCGGCGGGTTCCGGCGCGAGCGTCTGAGACGGCACACCCCGGACGAAGGATTCCCGGAGCCCCGATCACGATGTGGTCGGGGCTCCGTCATGCCCGCGCCGTTGTTGCCCGACCGTGACGCGATCCGCTTGTATTTGCTGTCGCAAATCAATAGCTTCGCTGAGGCCGACGATGTGCGAGGGGGAACAGCACATGCGACGAGGGAAGGCGCTGCCACGCGGGCCGGTGCGGCCCCTGCGGGCGGCCGTGTGCGGGCTCGCGGTGCTGGGCGCCCTGCTGGGCCCGGCCGGGACGGCACGGGCCGCCACCGCCGAGGACCGCGACGGGCTGGTGATGGTGCTGGACTCCTCCGGCTCCATGGCGGGCGAGCGCATGACGGCGGCCAGGGAGGCCGTCGGCGCCGTCGTGGACGCGCTGCCGGACGGCTACCCGACGGGACTGCGGGTCTACGGCGCGGGCAAGGAGCACGGCTGCGACGACACCCGGCTGCTGGAGCCCGTGCGGCCACTGGACCGGGACGCCCTGAAGCGGGCCGTGGCCGGTGTGCGGCCCAAGGGGGACACCCCCATCGGGCTGTCACTTGAGAAAGCGGCCGCCGACCTGCCCGAGGGCGGCCGGCGGACGATCGTGCTGGTCTCCGACGGCGAGGACACCTGCGGGGCACCCGAGCCCTGCGAGGTGGCGGCACGGCTGGCCGGGCAGGGCGTTGACCTGCGGATCGACACCATCGGCTTCCAGGTGCGGGGTGGCGCCCGCGAGCAGCTGGAGTGCATCGCCGGGGCGGGGCACGGCAGCTACCACGACGCCCCCGACGCGGCCTCCCTCGCGCGGCAGTTGACGCGGGCCTCCCGGCTCGGCGCGGATGCCTACCGCCTCCAGGGCCGGCGGGTGACCGGCGGGACGCGCGCCGCCGGTGCCCCGGGGCTGTCCCCCGGCCAGTACGTCGACGACATCGGACCCGGTGAGACCCGCTGGTACGGGGTGGACCTGGACGCGGCCTCCACGGCCGACCTGGCGGTGACCGCGGTGCCGCGGCCGGGGGTGCGGGCCGCGTACGGGGACGGCGTCGAGCTGCGGCTGGCGTCCGGCACCGGCGCGTACCCCCTCACCTGCGGCTCGGACTCCGCGCACTTCGGGCAGGACGAGGGCGCGATGGTGATCGCCGGCGCCGTCAGCCGCATCCCCGGCGACGACCGGGACGGCCCCTGCGACAAGGCAGGGCGCTACGTGCTCTCCGTGCACCGCACCAGCGCCGCCGGATCCGACCGGGCCCGCTGGCCCCTGGAGCTGTTCTACGGCGCCGAGCGGCCGTTCGAGGCCGGCGCCACCCCGGCACCGGCCGCCACCCGCTACGGGGACCCTCCGGTGGCCCTGACGGGCGCACCACGGGACGTCGAGGGCGGTACGGGGTTCAACGACGCGCGCAGGCTCGGCAAGGGCATCTGGCGGGACACGTTGCTGCCCGGCCAGACGCGCTTCTACAAGGTGCGGGTCGGCTGGGGACAACGCCTGACGTACTCCGCCGACTTCGCCAACGAACCGCTTCTGCGGGGCGGTTCCACGGCCTCGTCCTTCGTCGCGACGGCCGCGTACGGACCGGGGCGGCAGCCGCTCGGCGATGCCTCGGGGGCTTCGCAACGCCGCGGCTACTACGGCCGGCCGCTGTCCGTGGGGCTCGGCACGGTGCCGGTGACGTGGACCAACCGCTGGGTCGCCGCAGGCGGCGCCCGGGGCGCCCGCACGGCGGGCGAGCACTACGTCGCCGTGTCGCTGGGGCCGGGCGCCGCGGAGCTGGCGCGGAACGCGGCGGTGCGGGTCGTGCTGCGCGTGGACGTGACGGGGACGGAGCTGGCCGGGCCGGAGTACGCGGCGCCCGCGCGCGCCGAGGCTTCTGCCGCCCGCCGCGGCGAGGGCGAACGGGCGGCCGCCGGAGCCACGTACCCGTCCGCGGCGGGCGCCCCCGCGGACGGAGGAGGCTTCATGACGGCGGGCGACGCGGTCGCGGCGGCCGCGGGAGGCGCGGTGGCGCTCGCCGGGGTCGGGACGGTGGTCCTGCTGGGCCGCAGGCGGAGGGACGGGGCATGATCGGCAGGGCACTCACATCGGTGGCGGCGGCGCTCGCGCTGCTGGCGGGCGCGGCGGGAGCGGCGGTCGCCGACCCGGCCGTCCCCTCCTGGCAGCCGCAGGGCGAGCAGGTACGGGGCCGGGCGAGCACCGCGGACGCCCCGCAGCTCACGCCCGGTGTCCTCTACCGGGACACCCTGACGGCGGACGAGGGCGGCAAGAACTACGCCCTGGACCTGGACGCCGCGCACTCGTCCTACCTCGCCGTCTTCGCGCTCCCCCGCCCTGGCACCGAGGTGGCGTACGGGGACGGCATCGAGCTGACGCTGACCAGCACCGACGGCACCCGCTGCGACAGCGGCCGGCGGACGTTCTCCGACGACGGGGCGGCCCGGCCGATCGGCACCTGGGTCGAGCGCACCATCGGCGGGGACGGGCCGTGCCAGGAGGCGCACGCCTACGTCCTGGAGGTCACCCGCACGTCGCAGGGCACCTCGGATGCCGCGCCCTGGCCGCTGCAGATCCGCCTCACCAACGAGCCCGGGCTCACCCGCGGTGCCACGCCGGGCCCCGCCCTCAGCCCCGGCACGCAGACTCCGGTGCCCGCGAGGGGCACCGCCCGCGACGCCACCGGCGGCGCGGACCTCGTCCACGCCGGGACCCTCGGCACCGGAGTCTGGAAGGACGAGGTGCTGCCCGGTCGGACGCGGTTCTACCGGGTGCCCGTCGGCTGGGGTCAACAGGCATGGGTCGCGGCCGACTTCGCGAACGCGGACGTGACGAAGCCCGGCGGCTACAGCGGCTCGGGCCTGCGCGTCGAGGTCTACAACCCGCGCTGGGCCTTCATCGGCACCGACACGGCCTCCTACTCGGGCGAACAGGCCTCCGTCACCGCCACGACCGGGAGGGTCGCCTACGCCAACCGCTACGAGAGCGGCAACGCCGTGTCGGCGGCCCGTTTCGACGGCTTCTACTACCTGGCGGTGTCGGTGCACCCGGAGGTCGCGGGCTTTGTCGACGGCGCCGTCCCGGTCACCCTGCGGGTCGGCGTCGAGGGCACCGCACAGGCCGGTCCGTCGTACGACGGCGACCCCGGCGAGGACCTTGGCCTGCCCGGGGAGCCCGGCTCCGGGAACCCGGTGCTGCGCACCCTCGGCTTCGCGGCGCTGGGGGCGGGAACCGTGCTGCTGCTGTCGCTGGCGGTCTGGACGGTGGCCGCGCGGCGCGGGCCCGCCGCGGTCTCAGGAGGTCGCTGACAGCGCCCAGAAGCCGAAGGCCAGGCAGAGGGCCGCGACGAGCAGCATCGGCACGACGACCTTGGCGGGAGGGCCGGGGCGGTGCTCGGGTGCAGGCGCTGCGGCGTGGGCGGCGGGCACGGCCGGGGCGACGGCCGGCGGCGGCAGCGGCGGAGCCAGGGGTGCGGCAGGCGCGGCCACCGGGGCGGCGGCACCCGTCACGGTGCCCGTGTACGGACGTGTCGGCGACGGGGTGACCGGTGCCTGCGTCGGCGGGGTGGGCGGCGTCGGGGCCGTCGCGGGCGGCCGAGGGGCGGGTGCCGGCGGGCTCAGGCGGAAACTCCCGGTCTCCTCCACGGACGGCGCGGGGTCGAGCGGGCCGTCGGGGGAGAAGCCCGCCGGCAGCGGCCCGATCTGGTCGAAGACCTCGACGGCCTCCTCGTCCGGCTCCTCGTCCGGCAGCAGTTCCACCGCCGCCGCCAGGGCCTTGCGGGCACCCGCGGCGGTGCGGAAGCGGGCCTCCGGGTCCGGCTGCAGCAGGGTGCCGATCACCTCCCACAGCGGGCCGGGGACTCCCTGCGGGGCCCGGGGCATGCCCTGGACGTACTGGGTGACGATCGCCTCCGCGTCGGGCTTGCTGCCGCTGAGCAGGTAGAGGGCGACCAGCCCGGTCGCGTACAGGTCGGCGGGGAAGTCCGGCTCGGCGCCGAGCAGCTGCTCCGGGGCGAAGTAACCCGGAGTGCCCACCACGTAGTTCGCGGCGGTGAGCCGGGGCTCCCCCTTGCGCATGGCGATGCCGAAGTCCGACAGCCGCAGGTGCGGGCGTCCGGTGCCGGTTGCCTCCATCAGGAGGTTCGCGGGCTTGATGTCCCGGTGCACCACGCCCTCGGCGTGCACGGCCGTCAGGCCGGACAGCAACTGGTCCAGCAGAGCGCCGACGTAGCGCGCCGGGAGCGGGCCGTAGTCGCCGATGAGGTGCGAGAGCGAGCCGCCGCGCACCAGGTCCATGGTGAACAGCACCTTGTCGTCGTCGGCCGCCCAGCTCGTGGGGGCGAGGACGTGCGGGTGGTCGATGCGCAGCGCCTGCTCCCGTACGAAGCGCAGCAGGGCGTGGGCGTCGCTCTGCAGCAGTACCTTGGCCGCCACGTAGCGGCCGCGCCGCCGGTCCCAGGCGCGCCACACCGCGCCCACCCCGCCGCGTCCGACCGGATCGACCAGTTCGTACCGGCCCGCGAACACCTCACCCATGGCGTGCGTCTGCCCCCTGCTTCCGCGCCTCGTAGTCCCGCACCGCCGCGTCGGCCGGTCCGGCACCGTACACCCTGAGGAACTCTGCCAGTTGGGGATGGCGGTGGGCGAGGGAGCCGGCCGCCTCGGCGATCTCGGCGGGCGAGGCCACCGCGTGCAGCAGCGCGCGGACCTCGTGCACGACCCTGCGTGCGGGCGGCAGCGGCGCTCCGGCGACGCCCTGGGTGGTGCCGAGCAGGGGCGAGCCCTCGGATCCGCGGATCTCCTCCATCCGCGGTACGGCGTCCGCCGCGCTCACCGCTCCGCCGGACACCTCCGCGGCGAGCTCCTGCAGCGCCTGGAGCCGCTGCACGACCGCGGGGTTGCCGATCTTCGCGCGCTGTCCGCTCATCAGCTGGGACAGCATCGGCGCCGACAGCCCGAGGACCCCCGCCAGCCGCGCCTGGTTCAGCCCCAGGGTCTCCATGAGGCGGCGGAACAGCACGCCGAGCGGCTCGCCGTACCAGGTGCGCTGCATGTCCTGGACGCGGGTGGTGGCGTCCGGCTGCGAGGTGTCCATTGCGGGCTCCTGACGGGGGACCTTTGCGGCCGCGAACTTGCCCGTCATCCTACGGACCCCCGATACTCGGTCGGTGATCCTCTCCGCAGCCGGTACGCTGGTCTGCGGCACGGGGCCTTAGCTCAGTTGGTAGAGCGCCGTCTTTGCATGGCGGATGTCAGGGGTTCGACTCCCCTAGGCTCCACACCGTCCGACCGGGCCGGGAACCTCATCGAGGTCCCGGCCTGTCGTGTACCCGGGGGCCGGTGCCGGCCGCGGACCCGTGCGGCAGAATCGGCGGCGTGCGTTTCGGCATTCTGGGGGAGACGAGAGCGCTGCGGGACGACGGGGGCACCGCCGCCGTCGGAGGCCCGGGCCGGCGCGCGCTGCTGGCGATGCTGCTGCTGGAGGCCGGCCGGATCGTCAGCACCGAGCGGCTGATCGACGGGCTGTACGGGGACGAGCCGCCGACAGGGGTCGGCAATGCGCTCCAGTCCCAGGTCTCGCGGCTGCGCGCGGCGGTCGGTGTGCCGATCGAGCGTCCTCCCGGGGGCTACCGGCTGATGGTCGCCCGGGACGAGGTGGACGTGCACCGCTTCGAACGCCTGGCGGCCGAGGGCCGGGAGGCGCTGGCCGCCGGTGAACCCCGGGAGGCGGCGGGCCTGCTGCGCGGCGCGCTGGACCTGTGGCGCGGTTCCGCCCTGGCGGACGTGGGCGACGCCCCCTTCGCCCGGGCGCAGGTGACACGGCTGGAGGAACTGCGGATCGCCGCGGTGGAGGACCGCATCGCGGCCGAACTGGCGCTGGACGCCCGGCACCACCGGGAACTCGTCGCCGAGCTGCAGGAGCTGGTCGCCCGCTACCCGCTGCGGGAACGGCTGCGCGCCCAGTTGATGCGGGCGCTGTACAGCTGCGGCCGTCAGTCCGAGGCACTGCGGGTGTACGAGGACGCGCGGTGCGAGCTCGCCGAGTCCCTGGGCGCGGACCCCGGACCGGAGCTGGCGGAAGCGCATCTGGCGGTGCTGCGCGGTGAAGCGGGGTCCCTGCGTACCGCCCCGTCTGCCGTTTCAGGAGACGCCGGGGCTGCGTCGGATACCCGGTCTTGGGGTGTTTCACGTGAAACATCGTCCGCGGGGGACCCGCCCGCGCCCCTGCTTCGGCACGGCCTGCCCGCCCAGCTGACCAGCTTCATCGGCCGTGAGGAGGAGCTGTCGCGGATCGGTGCCCGGCTCGCCGACGCCCGGCTGGTCACCCTGATCGGCCCGGGCGGTGCGGGTAAGACCCGTATCGCGGTGGAGGCGGCCGGGCGGCATACGGGAGAGGTCTGCTTCGTGGACCTCTCGGGGCTGACCCACGGCTCCGAGGTGCCGCAGGCCATCGCCGGGGCCCTCGGGCTGCGGGAGACCGGGCTGCTCCCCGGGGCTGCCGGCCGCGAGGGCGGAGCCCCGGAGGGCTCGCCGCTCGCCCGACTCACGGCCGCGCTGACCGACCGGGACCTGCTGCTGGTGCTGGACAACTGCGAGCACCTGGTCGCCGACGTCGCCCGCATCACCGCGGAGCTGCTGGCCGCCTGTCCGCGGGTGCGGGTCCTGGCGACCACCCGGGAGGCGCTCGGTGTCAACGGCGAGACGCTCTGTCCGCTGGAACCGCTGCCCCTGCCGGCGCCGGGCGCGCCGGAGGAGGACGTGCTCGGCTCCCCCGCCGTCCGGTTGTTCCTGGCACGGGCCGCCGCCGTGAGCCCGTCCGGCCGGATGCCCGACGCCGAGGCCGCCGCCCGGATCTGCCGGGCGCTGGACGGCGTTCCGCTCGCCATCGAGCTGGCCGCCGCCCGGCTGCGGTCGCTGTCGGCCGCCGACATCGCCGCCCGGCTGGGGGACGTGCTCGCCGGGCCGGACGACCGCTTCCGGTTGCTCTCCCGGGGAAGCCGCACCGCCCAGCCGCGCCAGCGGACCCTGCGCGGCGTCGTGGACTGGAGCTGGGAGCTGCTGCCCGAGGACGAACGCACCGTGCTGCGCCGCGCCTCCGTCTTCGCCGGGGGCTGGACCCTGGAGGCCGCCGAGGCGATCTGCGCGGGAACCGCGGCCGGTCCGGCGGGCGGTGACACCATCGCCGCCGAGGACATGCTCGACCTGCTCGCCTCCCTCGCCGACAAGTCGCTGGTGGTGGTGGACCGCCCCGACGGAGACCGGGACGGTGACGGCGAAGGTGCCGGCGAAGGTGCCGGCGGGGTCCGCTACCGACTGCTCCAGACGATCCGGGCGTACGCCGCCGAACGCCTCACGGAGACGGGTGAGTCGGAGGCACTGCGCGGCGCGCACGCCGCGTACTTCCTCGACCTGGCGCTGACCGCCGACCCGTGGCTGCGCCGGGCCGAACAGCTGCGGTGGCTGCGCCGGCTCGCCGCCGACCACGACAACCTGCACGCCGCGCTGCGCGGTTCGGTGGCCGCGGGCGACACCGCCCTGGCGCTGCGGCTGCTCGCCGCCCTGTGCACGTACTGGATGCTGCGCGGCATGCGGTACGAGGGCGCCCGGCCCGCCCGTGAGCTGCTGGCGGAGACCGGGCCCGGCGCGCCGCCGGGGCTGGCGGAGGAGTACGCGCTGTGCGTGATCACCGCCGCCTCCGTCACCGCCGACCAGGCCGAACTCGCCGTCCACCTGGCGGCCGCGACGGACGTCGTCGCCGGGCTCGGCGGGATGGCCCGTCGCCACCCCGTGCTCAACCTGCTCTGGGCGCCCTTCGCCGGGGTGCCGGATGACGAGACCTACGCCCGGTACGCGGAGCGCTCGACGAGCCTCGTGGAGCCCTGGCAGCAGGCGCTGGTCCACGTCGGCTCGGGGTTCCACGCGTGGATGGTCGGCGGTGACATAGCGGCGGCCGACACGGAGTTCGGCCTGGCCCTCGCCGGGTTCCGCGCCCTGGGCGACCGCTGGGGGACCACGATGGCCCTCACCCAGCTCGCCTGGCTCTCCGGTGCCCGCGGTGACGTGGCGCGGGCCGTGGGGCTGATCGACGAGGCGCTCGGCCATGCCGCCGAACTGGGTGCCACCGAGAGCGTCGCCGAACTGCTCGGCGAGCGCGGCCGGTGCGGTCTGCGGGCCGGACGGTACGCGCAGGCCCGGGCCGACTTCACGCGCGCCCTGGAGCTCGCCCGCGGCTGCGGCGCCCGGGAGATGTTCGCCGGGGCGCACCTGGGCCTCGGCGAGTGCGCCCGGCTGACCGGCGACCTCGCCGAGGCACGGCGGCTGTCGGGGCTTGCCCTGTCCGAGTCCCTGGACGGCTGGTACACGGGCGAGAGCGCCCGCGCCGAGGCACACATCGCCCTGGGCAGGATCGCCCTGGAGCAGGGCGACACCGCCGCCGCCCGCGGGCACTTCCACGAGGCCGCCGACGTGGAGCACGGGGCCCGTGACCTGCCGCTCGCGGCGAACCTCGCCGACGCCTTCGCGGGGCTCGCGCTCGCCGAGGGGGACCTCGAGCGGGCCGCCGAACTCCTGGGCGTGGGACGGGCGCTGCGCGGCCCGGAGGTGCCGGCCGGTCCCGACGCCGCCGGCACCGAGGACGCCGTACGGACCGCCCTCGGCGCTCCGGCCCACGACGTGGCGCGGGCGCGCGGTGCGGGGCTTCCCGCCGACGGGGCGCTGCGGGCGCTGACCGTGCTGACCGGGCACCCGTAGCCGTCGGTCAGCGCGCGGTGCGCGGCCGGTCAGCGCCCGCGCGCACCGTGTCGGGCATGACGAAATCCGCAAGCACCCACGACGCCGCGGCCATGGTCCCCGCGGCCCCCACCCGCCACCGGTGGGCCGCACTCGCCGTCTGCTGCCTGGCCGCCATGCTCCTCGGCATCGACAACAGCGTGCTCAACTACGCCATCCCCTCGCTGCTGAAGGACATGGGCCCGTCCGGCACCGAGATCCTGTGGATCTCCGACGTCTACGGCTTCGCCATGGGCGGCCTGCTGGTCGTCATGGGCAACCTCGGCGACCGGCTCGGCCGCAAGCGCATGATGCTGCTGGGCGCCGCCGCCTTCGGCGTGGTGTCGCTGCTCACCGCCTACGCCCCCACCCCCGGGGCGCTGATCGCCGGCCGCGCGCTGCTCGGCGTCGCCGGGGCGGCTATGGTCCCCTCCACGCTCTCCGTCGTGCGCCACGCCTTCACCGATCCCAGGGAACGCACCACGGCGATCGGGATCAGCAGCGGCATCGCCGCCGCGAGCTTCGCGCTCGGCCCGGTGGTCGGCGGTCTGCTGCTGGACCACTTCTGGTGGGGCTCGGTCTTCCTGATCAACGTTCCGCTCATGGCCGTCGTCCTGGTGGCCGGCGTGCTGGTGCTGCCGGAGTCCCGCAACCCGCGGCCGGGCCGGCTGGACTGGATCGGCGTGCCGCTGTCGGTCGTCGGTGTCCTGGGCGCCGTCTACGCCGTCAAGGAGGGCTTTCGGGACGGCGCGGACCATGCGCCGGTGTGGATCGCCGCCGCGACCGCGACGGTGGCGCTGGTGCTGTTCGCCCGCCGCCAGGTGCGTGCCGAGGAGCCCCTGATCGACCTGCGGCTGTTCCGCGACCCCGCTTTCAGCGGCGCGGTCGGCGCCAACCTGGTCATGATCTTCGCCTCGTCCACGCTGTCGCTCGCCTTCTCCCTGTACTTCCAGGTCGTCCGCGGCTGGTCGCCCTTCACCGCGGGGCTGGCGCTGCTCCCCGGCCCGCTGGCCGCCGCCTTCGCCGCTCCGCTGGCCACCGCGCTGATCCCGCGGCTCGGCCGGGCGCGGGTGGTGGCCCTCGGGCTCGTGCTGCTGGCCGCGAGCACCGCGGCGCTCGGCTCGCTCTCCTCGCCGGGGACGCCGTACTGGGAGCTGCTGGCGCCGCTGGTCGCCAACGGCGCGGGCATCATCCTGATCGTCTCCGTCACCAACGACACGATCCTGGCCAGCGCCCCCAAGGAGCGGACGGGGGCGGCCGCCGCCGTCTCGGAGACCGCCATGGAGATGGGCGGCTCGCTGGGCATCGCGGTGCTCGGCTCGCTGCTCGGCGCTGTCTACCGCGATGCCCTCGCCCTGCCCGCGGGGCTGCCGGCGGGCGCCGTGGACGCCGCCCGGGAGTCGGTCGGCGGGGCGGTGGAGGCGGCCGCACGGGTGCCGGGCGCGGACGGGGCCGCGCTGCTGGCGGCGGCGGAGGACGCCTTCTGCCACAGCGTCCAGGTCACCACCGTGGTGGGCGCCGTACTGCTCGCCGCCGGCGCCGTCGCGGCGCTGTACACCCTGCGCGGGGTGCCCGCGGAGATTCCCGACCCGGAGGCCGAGGAGGAGCCCCTGCCGCTGCCCGCGCCGTCCGGGCGGTGACCGACCCGCGTACCGCAGGAGGGCGGCGGACCCCGTCACGGGGTCCGCCGCCCCCCTGTCCGCCGTGGCACACCGCCACGGGTGTCCGGGGCCGTCAGGTCACGGGTAGGTGTCACCGCGGTCGCGACGGTCGTCGGAGTCCGCCTCCGCCTGCTTGGCCTGCACCTCGGGGTCGAGGGCGTCGACCGGCGAGCCGTCGACCTTGCCGAACGAGCCGTCGGTCCCGACGCCGCCGTTGAGGGAAGCGCGGTCGGCGACTTCGGTGGCCGGGGCGGGCTCCACCAGCCAGTCGGGGTTGGTCTGCTTGCTCCACCACTTCCAGGCGGCGAAGCCCGCCCCGGCGATCAGGCCCGCCAGCAGCAGGCCCTTGGCGAACCGCCCGTTGCGGGCCCGGCGCTCACGCCGGCGCTCCAGCTTGCGGATGTCGTCCGCCGTGACGTGGCTGCGCAGCACGGCGACGGCGGCGGCGCTGCGGGCGGCCGCCTCCTCCGCGGCCGGGGCCGCGACGCTGCGCACGGTGGTCATCGCCTGGCCCACCCGCGGGCCCGTGAACTCCGCCGCCTGACGGGCGGTGTCACGGGTGCGCCGGGCGGCGGTGCCCATCTTCTGCTGGACGCCCGGCGGCACCGCCGCCAGGGCCTGGTCGACGCGCGCCGCCAGGTGCGCGTCGTACTGCGTGCGGGCCGCCGCGCGGGCCTGCCGCCCGGCCGCCGACACCCGCGGTGCCAGGTAGATCCTGGCCTCGTCCGCGTAGTGCACGGCGTTGACCCTGGCTGTGTCGGCATACGGCGCCACCACGTCCGCGGCGTGCCGCACGCTGTCCCTCGTCCTCTCGGCTGCGTCGCGCACGCTGTCGATGCGGGTCACGAGAACCTCCTCCTCGGTGGCGTTCGGTTTTCGCCTTTCCACCCGGTTTGAAATCATGCCCGGCGCCGCTGGGTACGGCATGTGCGTACGGGCATCCGGGTCAAGGGGAGCCGTCACCGACGATGCCACCGGATGACCTGCGGCGCGACAGTTGCGTGCGGGAAGCCGCGGCGTGCAAGGATTTGTCCCTGTCATTGAGGACTATGGAAGGTAAGACCGTGGCCGAGCAGCTCTACGCCACCCTGAAGACCAGCCACGGGGACATCACCGTCCGGTTGCTGCCGAACCACGCGCCGAAGACGGTCAAGAACTTCGTCGAGCTCGCCGAAGGCAGCCGTGAGTGGACGGACCCCCACACCGGTGCGACCTCCCACGAGCGCCTCTACGACGGCACGGTCTTCCACCGGGTGATCTCCGGCTTCATGGTCCAGGGCGGCGACCCGCTGGGCAACGGCACCGGCGGCCCCGGCTACCAGTTCCCCGACGAGTTCCACCCGGACCTGGCCTTCACCAAGCCCTACCTCCTGGCCATGGCGAACGCCGGCCCGGGCACCAACGGCTCGCAGTTCTTCATCACGGTCGCGCCGACCGCGTGGCTCACCCGCAAGCACACCATCTTCGGCGAGGTCACGGACCCCGCCAGCCAGAAGGTCGTGGACTCCATCGCGACCACCCCGACCAATCCGCGTACCGAGCGGCCGCTGGAGGACGTCGTGATCCAGAGCGTCGTGATCGAGCGTCGCTAGGGTCCCGGGAACCCGAACGCCCCGCCCGTGCGTATGACGGGCGGGGCGATTCCGCTGCGAAGGGCTGAGACATGACCGACCAGGCCGTCCGCTGCTACCGGCACCCGGACCGGGAGACCGGGATCCGCTGCTCCCGCTGCGAGCGGCCGATCTGCCCGGAGTGCATGATCAACGCGTCGGTCGGCTTCCACTGCCCGGAGTGCGTGCGCGAGGGCAGACGTGCGGCCCAGGCCGCCGAGCCCCGCACGGTGGCGGGCGGCTCGGTCGGCGGCGACCCCCGGCTGGTCACCAAGATCCTGATCGGGCTGAACCTGCTGGTCTTCCTGCTCGCCAGGGTCGAGGGCGGGCCTTTCGTCACCGCGCTGGGGCTCTTCACCCCGTGCTACGTCCCCGACAGCGTGCAGTGCGGTGTGGCGGGCGGTCCGGACGAGTGGTACCGGCTGGTGAGCTCGATGTTCCTCCACGAGGAGTTCGCGCACATCGCCTTCAACATGCTCTCGCTGTGGTGGATCGGCGGGCCGCTGGAGACGCTGCTCGGCAGGGCCCGCTACACCGCGCTCTACCTGATCGCGGGGCTGGGAGGCAGCGCGCTGGTGGTGCTGCTGGCCCCGGACACGCTGACCCTGGGCGCCTCGGGCGCGATCTACGGGCTCTTCGGCGCGACGGCCGTCTTCGTGAAGCGGCTGCGGATGGACATGCGCCCGGTCCTGATCCTGCTGGGGCTGAACCTGCTGTTCACCTTCACCTGGGGAGGCATCAGCTGGGAGGCGCACATCGGCGGTCTCGTCACCGGTGTGATCATCGCCGTCGCGATGGCGTACGCGCCGCGCTCGCGCCGGGCGCTGGTCCAGTGGGGGACGTGCCTGGCGATGCTGCTCGCCGTGGCGGTCACGGTGTGGGCCGGGGTCGCGAATATCTCCGCCTAGGCCGTAACGCGCACCGTTGATCAGACGTTATCCACAGAGAGGCGGAAGCCTCCTGTGCATCCTGTGGGCAAGCCCTGCGCGTGCCCGTACACACCGTCTCTGACCTGCAAGATCAACGAAAGACCGGTGGTCCGTACATCGGACCACCGGTCACACCGGTGTCAACCGGCTCGTGGTTATCCACAGATCATGCGACCTTTTCAACACTGTGGATGACGCCTGTGGATAACTGTGCGAGCCGCTACTTCCACTGCGTGGACACGACGAACCCGCCCGCGATGAAGCCGAAGCCGACGGCGATGTTCCAGTTGCCCAGCTGCTCGATCGGGAAGCTGCCCTGCGTCACGTAGAAGACCACGATCCAGGCCAGCCCGACGAGGAACAGGGCCAGCATGAGCGGCGCCACCCAGCCGCGGCCGGACTTCAGCTTTATGGGGGTGGTCTTCTCCGGGGGCGGAGTGAAGTCGGCCTTCTTGCGGATCCGTGACTTCGGCACGAGGGACTCTCCTGTCGATGCGCTGCGTAACCGCGCGTGTGACGTCTGGTGTGAGCGGCCGGACGGCTGGGGGCCCCATGCCTCCGGGCGTCCGTTAGCGTAGTGCTTCCTCGGGTTGGAAGGAGATAAGGCTACGGTGAGCATTCCGGTCGACGTCTCCCCGGGCCGCCGATCCGCCCGGTCTGTGGTGCTTCGTGTGCTCAGCGCGGGGGTGTTCGCCATGGCGGGTCTGCTGTTCTGGATGAGTTTCGACACGGCCAAGGGCCTGGACATCCGCACCGACGACCCGCTGCTGCGCCTGTCGGACCGGGTCCAGGAGAAGAGCCGGCAGAACGAGCAGCTGGAGAACGAGCTCGCCGGGGTGCGCGGGGACGTCGACGGACTCGCCCACACCGACAGCGGCGTCAGCGACGCCGCGCGGGAGCAACTGGCGCGGCTCGGCGTCGAGGCCGGCACCGTCAAGCTCACCGGTCCCGCCGTCTCCGTCACCCTGAACGACGCGCCCCCCGACGCGACCCCGCTCGTCCCGGGCGTGCCGGTCCCGCAGCCGAACGACCTCGTCATCCACCAGCAGGACCTGCAGGCCGTCGTCAACGCCCTCTGGGCGGGCGGCGCCTCCGGCATCAAGGTGATGGACCAGCGGCTGATCTCCACCAGCGCGGTGCGCTGCGTCGGCAACACCCTCATCCTGCAGGGCCGCGTCTACTCCCCGCCGTACACGATCACGGCCGTCGGCGACCGGGAGAAGCTGCACAAGGCGCTCGACGCCAGCCCCGCGATCCAGAACTACCTGCAGTACGTCCAGGCCTACGGGCTCGGCTGGAAGGTCGAGGACGAACGACGGGTGACTCTTCCCGGCTACTCCGGCACAGTGGATCTGCAGTACGCCAAGCCTGTGGGGTGAGCATGCGCCTGGTGGTGCGGACGCTGAGCGAGTTGTGCATCACCGTGGGCGCGTTGATCGTGCTCTTCGTCTGCTACGTGCTGTTCTGGACCGGCGTACGGGCGGACCGCGCGATGGACGGGGAGATCGACCGGCTGCAGGACCGCTGGGCGACCGGGCCGGTCTCCGCGTCGGGCCCGTCCCCCGGGGGCACGGCTGCTTCCTCCCCCTCGGCCTCCGCATCCCGTTCCCCCGCCTCGTCCGCGCCGGCCGCGGCGCCCTACCGGGACGGGACGGCCTTCGCGGTGATGTACGTCCCGAGGCTGGGCCGCTCGTGGCACAAACCGGTGCTGGAGGGGACGGGGACCGGAACCCTGAAGAAGGGCCTGGGCCACTACGCGAACACCGCGCGGCTCGGCGCCGTGGGCAACTTCGCGGTCGCCGGCCACCGCCGCACCTACGGCGACCCGTTCAAGGACTTCCCCAGGCTGCGCAAGGGCGACGAGGTCGTCCTGACCGACGGGCGCACCTGGTACACCTACGAGATCGACCGTGCACCCTACCGCACCGTCCCCACCGACGTCGCTGTGATCGATCCCGTCCCGGAGAAGTCCGGGTACACCGTTCCGGGCCGCTATCTGACCCTGACCACCTGCGATCCCGAGTGGGGCCACAGCCACCGGCTCATCACCTGGGGGCACCTGGAATCCACACAGCCTGTGGAGGACGGTATGCCGGAGGGTTTGTCGGGCTAATCTTGGGCGAGGCACGGCACGGGAAGGCAGGAAGGCGGCGCATGTACGGCTGGATCTGGCGGCATCTGCCGGGCAACGTGTGGGTGAAGGCACTCGTCTCGCTGGTGCTGGTCCTCGCTGCCGTCTACGTGCTGTTCCAGTACGTCTTCCCATGGGCGGAGCCGCTGCTGCCGTTCGGGGACGTGACCGTCGACGAGGGGATGGCGGCCGTCCGATGAGCGCACGCGTCCTCGTCGTGGACAACTACGACAGCTTCGTCTTCAACCTGGTCCAGTACCTCTACCAGCTGGGCGCGGAGTGTGAGGTGCTCCGCAACGACCAGGTGGAGCCGGCCCACGCCCAGGACGGCTTCGACGGCGTCCTGCTCTCCCCCGGGCCCGGTACCCCCGAGGAGGCCGGTGTCTGCGTCGACATGGTGCGCCACTGCGCCGCCACCGACGTCCCGGTCTTCGGCGTCTGCCTCGGACTGCAGTCCATGGCGGTCGCGTACGGCGGCGTGGTGGACCGGGCGCCGGAGCTGCTGCACGGCAAGACCTCCCTGGTGACCCACGAGGGCCGCGGGGTCTTCGCCGGGCTGCCGACGCCGTTCACCGCGACCCGCTACCACTCGCTGGCGGTCGAACGGGACACGGTGCCGGAGGAGTTGGAGATCACCTCCTGGACGGAGAACGGCATCATCATGGGACTGCGGCACCGCAGCGCCCGGGTGGAGGGTGTCCAGTTCCACCCCGAGTCGGTGCTCACCGAATGGGGGCACCGGATGCTCGCCAACTGGCTGGTGGAATGCGGCGACAAGGGAGCCGTCGAGCGTTCCGCGGGCCTCGCGCCCGTGGTCGGAACCAGGGCGTGACTGGGTGACCGCGCATCGGCACTTCGGTGACACCGCCGAATTCGCCGCCGCGGTCGAGCAGTTGGTCGACCCGCTCAACGACCCGCTGCCCGGCACGTCGCGGCGCGCGGCCCGGCCCGCGCAGGAGTCCGGTACGGAGTCCGGTGCGGAACTCGCAACGGAGCCCGCTGCGGAGCCCGCCATGGCGCCGCCCACGACCGCGCAGCCGGTCACGCCCCAGACCGCGGTCCCGGGCCCGCAGTCGTACGAGCAGGGCCTCTACGGGTCCGCGCGGCCCGCCTACGAGCCGCAGCCCGCCGACGCGTGGCCGTCCCGGCCGGTGCCGGCACCGGCACCGGCCCCCACGTCCGTGCCCGGTCCCGAGGAGCCGCCGGAGCCGCGCCGCCGGCACCGGGGGCCGGCCGAGCAGCCGTACGCCGAGGGGGCCCGGGCCGTCCGCCCGCCCCTCACCGACGAGGAGCGCGCCGCCGCGCGCCGCCGGGTCGCGGGCGCGCCCGGCGACACCATGGCGATGCCCGTGGTGACCGATCCCGAGCCCGAACGCGTACGGGACCCGGAGGACCGGGAGCGCGAGGACGCCCCGCAGCCGTCTCCCGACGCCCTGACGCCCGAGGGCGGCGGCCGAGCGGCCCGCCGGAAAGCGGCCCAGGAGGCCGCACGGCGTGGCGGCAGGGGACGGAGGCGTTCCGGTGCCTCCGCGACCTCCCAGGCCGACACAGAGGCCGCCACGGCCCCCATGGCGTCCACTCCGGCCGCGCCCAGGTCCCGCGTGGAGGCCCGGCGGGCCGCGCGCGCGGCCAAGGAGAGCCCCGGGGTGATCGCCAGCCGGGTGGCCGGCGAGGTGTTCATCACCCTGGGCGTGCTGATGCTGCTCTTCGTCACCTACCAGTTGTGGTGGACCAACGTCCTCGCCCACCAGCAGGCGGGCGGTGCCGCCAACAACCTGCAGAAGCAGTGGGAGGGCGAGAAGGGCCCGAACCGCGACCCCGGCGCCTTCACCCCCGGGCAGGGCTTCGCGATCATGTACATCCCCAAGCTGGACGTGAAGGCACCCATCGCCGAGGGCATCGACAAGCACAAGGTGCTCGACAAGGGCATGATCGGCCACTACTCCGGCGAGCTGGAGACGGCCATGCCCTGGGACAAGAAGGGCAACTTCGCCCTCGCCGCGCACCGCAACACCCACGGCGAACCGTTCCGCTACGTCAACAAGCTGGTGGCGGGGGACAAGGTCGTGGTCGAGACCGAGAGCACGTACTACACGTACGAGGTCACGAGCATGCTGCCGTCCACCCCGCCCTCGAACATCTCGGTGATCAAGCCGGTCCCCGTCGGATCGGGCTTCGACAAGCCGGGCCGCTACATCACACTGACCACGTGCACACCGGAGTTCACCAGCAAGTACCGGTTGATCGTCTGGGGCAAGATGGTCGAGGAACGGCCGCGCAGCAAGGGCAAGCCGGACGCCCTGGTCGAGTAGGCCAGGAACGGACGCACACAGATCGGGGCAAGTGGTGACGACCACCCAGCATGACCGGGCCCGGGAGGCCGTGCCGACCCGGCGTCCCCTCTCGTTGCTCGCCGCCACCGTCAGCCTGATCGGTGAACTCCTCATCACGGCGGGCGTGATCCTCGGGCTCTTCGTCGTCTACTCCCTGTGGTGGACCAACGTCCTGGCCGACCGCGCCGCCAAGCAGGACGGCGACGCCGTGAGGCAGCAGTGGGCCGACAGCGGTCCGGGCAAGCTCGACACCAAGGGCGGCATCGGCTTCCTCCACGTCCCCGCCATGGGCCGGAACTTCGAGGTCCTGGTGAAGAAGGGCACCTCCACGAAGGTGCTCAACGAGGGTGTCGCCGGCTACTACACCGATCCCGTCGAGTCGGCCATGCCCTGGGACAAGAAGGGCAACTTCACGCTCGCCGCGCACCGCGACGGCCACGGGGCCAAGTTCCACAACATCCACAAGATCAAGGACGGCGACCCGGTCGTCTTCGAGGACCGCGACACCTGGTACGTCTACAAGGTCTACAAGGTCCTTCCCGAGACCTCGAAGTTCAACGTCGAGGTCATCGACCAGATCCCGAAGGAGAGCGGCAAGAAGAAGGCCGGCCGCTACCTCACGCTCACCACCTGCACGCCGGTCTACACCTCGCGCGACCGCTACATCGTGTGGGCCGAACTCGTCCGCACCCAGAAGGTGGACGCCGAGCGGACGCCTCCGGCTGAGCTGGGCTGACGCCGCACGGCGCCGCCTGCCCGGGCGGGTGTCCGGAACGAACGGAAGCGAAGGGGCCGCGGACCCGGTGTCCGCGGCCCTTTTCCGTTCCCGGTGCGGCCGAGGGCCTCGGGGAGGGTGGCCGTGGACGGACGCACCGCCTCAGGGCCTCGGTACCGGCCCCGCGCAATGAAGCGGGGAGGCGGCCACCGTGGTGACTGCCTCCCCGCTTCGTCAGGCGCGGTGAGCGGCCGGCTCAGCCGCCGTTGCCTCCGTTGATGAAGCCTCCGCCGCCGTTGTTGCCCCCGCCGTTCTGGTCCTGGGCGAAGAGCGTCAGGGTGTCACCCGGCTTCACCGGGGTGCCGGGGAGCGGGAACTGGTTGTTCACGATGGCGGTGTCGTTCTGCGAGGAGTTGCCCACAAAGTTGATCTTCAAGCCCAGCTCGTTCGCCTCGGCCTTGGCTTCCCCGAGCGTCTTGTTCCGCAGCTCGGGCATCGCGTTGGTGGACGGCGGCTTCGCGACGACCAGGGTGACCGTCTCGCCGGCCTTGACCGTGGTCCCGGCCGTCGGGTTGGTGCTGATGACCGTGCCCGCGGTGTGGTCGGGGGACTCCTGCTCGGTGGTGGTCACCTTCAGACCGTCCGCCTCGAGGATCTGAGTGGCCTCCGCCGCGGTCTTGTTGCTCACGTCCTTGATCGTGACCTCTTGGGGCGCCACGGCCACGGTGAGGGTGATCGTCGAGCCCTTGTCCCGCTTCGTACCGCCCTTGGGGTCCTGCTTGAGGACCGTGTCCTCCACCTCGTTGGAGGTCTTGGACTGCTTGTCGACCTCGAAGCCCAGTTCCTTCAGCTGGCTCTCGGCGTCGTCGAAGGAGTCACCGGTGACGTCCGGGACCTCGACCTTCTCGGAGCCCTTGGAGAGCTGCAGGGTGACGGTCTGGTCCTTGGGGATCTTGCTGTTGACCTCGGCCGACTGGGAGCAGACGTGGTCCTTGGGCTGGTCGGCACAGAACTTCGGCTCGCCGAACGCGATGGTGACCTCGCCGTTCGCCGCCTTGGCCTCGGCCTCGGACTTGGTGTCGCCGACGAACTGCGGGACGGACACCGTGGCGTCGCCGCCGTTGTTGCCGGAGAACAGTGCCTTGCCCATGAAGATCGCGCCGATCAGGACCAGGACGGCCGCGACGACCAGCAGGATCGTGGACGTGTTGCTCTTCTTCGGCTTGCGCCGGCCGCCACCGCCCTGGGGCTGGTCGTAGCCGAAGCCGCCGTCGTCCTCGCGCATGGGCGGCAGCATCGAGGTGCCGGCGTCCTGCTGGGGCGGGAGGGCCGTGGTGGGGGCGTCGTTGCCGTAGCCGCCGTAGCCGCCGCCGTTGTAGCCCACGGAGCCCAGGGCGACCGTGGCGGCGACGGGCTGGCCGTCGAGGCAGGCCTCGATGTCGGCGCGCATCTCGTCGGCGGACTGGTAGCGGTAGTCCGGGTCCTTGGTCAGCGCCTTGAGCACGATGGCGTCCATCGCGGGCGAGACCTCGGGGTCGTAGATGCTCGGCGGCTGCGGCTCCTCGCGCACGTGCTGGTACGCGACCGCGACCGGGGAGTCCCCGACGAAGGGCGGCCGGACGGTGAGCAGCTCGTAGAGCAGGCAGCCCGTGGAGTACAGGTCGGAGCGCGCGTCGACGGTCTCGCCCTTGGCCTGCTCCGGGGAGAGGTACTGGGCGGTGCCGATCACGGCCGCGGTCTGCGTCATGGTCATGCCGGAGTCGCCCATGGCGCGGGCGATGCCGAAGTCCATGACCTTGACCTGACCGTTCCGGGTCAGCATCACGTTCGCGGGCTTGATGTCCCGGTGCACGATGCCGGCGCGGTGGCTGTACTCGAGGGCCTGGAGGATGCCGGTGGTCATCTCCAGGGCCCGCTCCGGCAGGAGCTTCCGGCCGGAGTGGAGCAACTCGCGCAGGGTGGACCCGTCCACGTACTCCATGACGATGTACGGGATGGAGACTCCGTCGACGTAGTCCTCGCCGGTGTCGTACACCGCGACGATCGACGGGTGGTTCAGCGAGGCGGCCGACTGGGCCTCACGGCGGAACCGGGCCTGGAAGGACGGATCGCGGGCGAGGTCCACCCGGAGCGTCTTCACGGCGACGGTGCGGCCGAGCCGGGTGTCATGGGCGATGTACACCTCGGCCATGCCACCGCGGCCGAGCACCGAGCCCAGCTCGTACCGGCCGCCGAGGCGACGCGGCTCTTCCATAGCGCTTGCCCTTCCTAAACCGTCCGTGTGGCTGCTCGGGCATACCGTACCCGCCGCCGCGTGCCGATCCCGGTCCTCGCCGGTAGCCGATATACGACCGGTATCGCGACGTGCGACTTAGCGCACATCCATGGATACGGTGTGACCGGCATCACTTGTTCAGCACGGCCTCCATGACGCTCTTCGCGATCGGCGCGGCGAAGCCGCCACCGGAGATGTCGCCGCGGTTCGCGCTGGCGTCCTCGACCACGACGGCGACGGCGACCGGGGAACCCTTGTCCGTCTTCGCGTATGAGATGAACCACGCGTAAGGCTTCTCACTGTTGTCGACGCCGTGCTGGGCGGTACCGGTCTTGCCACCGACCGTGACGCCCGGGATCTGCGCCCGGGTGCCGGTGCCCGACTCCACGACGGTCTTCATCATCTCCTGGAGCTTCTGCGCGTTCTCCGCACTGAGCGGCTGCGACAGCTCCTCGGGGCTGATGCGGTCCACGATCTTGTTGTTCGAGGCGCGCAGCTCGCTCACCATGTACGGCTTCATCAGCTTGCCGTCGTTGGCGATCGCCGCGGCCACCATCGCCATCTGCAGCGGGGTGGCGGCGGTCTCGAACTGGCCGATGGACGACAGCGCCGTCTGCGGCCTGTCCATCTTGGTGGAGAAGTTGCTGGCCGCCACGCGGACGGGGATGAACTGCTCCTCGTTGAAGCCGAACTTCTCGGCCTCCTCGACCATCTTGTCGCGGCCGAGGGTCGCTCCGAGCTTGCCGAAGACCGAGTTGCACGAGACCCGCAGCGCCTCGCGGAGCGAGACGTTCTTGCAGGCGATCCCGCCCTCGTTCTTCAGTTCCTGGTTGCTGGTGTCCGGGAGGATGTACGGCACCTCGGAGTCGGTCGGCTCGTCGATGTCGTCGTACAGCCCGTTCTGCAGGGCCGCGGCCGCCGTGACGACCTTGAACGTGGAGCCCGGCGGGTAGGTCTGCCGCAGCGCCCGGTTCAGCATCGGCTCGTCGGGGTCGTTCTCCTTCTGCAGGGCGTTCCAGGCCTTGCTGTCCTTCTGCGAGTTGCCGGCGAAGGTGGAGGGGTCGTACGAGGGAGTGCTCGCCAGCGCCAGCACGGCCCCGGTCTCCGGGTTGATGGCCGCGACCGCGCCCTTCTTGTTGCCCAGGCCCTCGAAGGCCGCCTTCTGGGCGGCGCCGTTGAGGGTCGTGACGACGTCGCCGCCCTGCTTCTGCTTGCCGGACAGCACGTCGACGGTGCGGGTGAAGAAGAGCCGGTCGTCGTCACCGGTGAGGATCTTGTCCTCGACGCCCTGGAGCAGGGTCGTGCCGAAGGCCTGTGAGGCGTAGCCGGTGACCGGCGCCCACATCTTCCCGTTCTTGAAGGTGGCCTTGTACTTGAAGTCGCTGCCCGTGGTCTCGGTGTGGCCGGTGATCGCCTTGCCGTCGACGATTATGTCGCCGCGCGGCGTCGCGTACTGGTTGATCGTGACCCGTCGGTTGTTCGCGTCGTTCTTGAGCTCGTCGGCCTGCACGAACTGGATGTAGTTCACCCGGATCAGCAGGGCGAGCACGAGGAGTCCGCAGAAGATGGCGACTCGGCGCAGGGGCTTGTTCACTGGGTGCGCACCACCTGGGTCGGCTCGGCATCGGGGGACGAGGCGGGGGTCGGCGCCGGGCGGCGCGCGGTGTCGCTGATTCTCAGCAGGATCGCGACCAGCGCCCAGTTGGCGATCACGGAGGAACCGCCCTGGGCCAGGAACGGCATGGTCATACCGGTCAGCGGGATGAGTCCGGTGACACCGCCGGCCACGACGAAGACCTGGAGCGCGAAGGCGCCGGACAGGCCGATCGCCAGCAGCTTGCCGAAGGGGTCACGGGCGGCCAGCGCGGTACGGGCGCCGCGCTCCACGAGGAGTGCGTAGAGCAGCAGGATGGCCATGAGTCCGGCCAGGCCCAGTTCCTCGCCGACGGTGGCGAAGATGTAGTCGCTCTTGGCCGCGAAGCCGATGAGCCGGGAGTAGCCCTGGCCGAGGCCCGATCCGAACAGGCCGCCGGAGCCGAAGGCCCACATGGCCTGTGCGGGCTGGCTGGCGCCCTGGCCGGCTTCCACGGTGCGGAACGGGTTGAGCCAGTCCTCCACGCGGCTGTGGACGTGCGGCTCGAAGCTGCCGACGACCACCGCGCCGCCGACCGACAGCAGCAGACCGAAGACGATCCAGCTGGTGCGCTCGGTGGCGACGTAGAGCATGATCACGAAGAGGCCGAAGAAGAGCAGCGAGGTGCCCAGGTCGGTCTCGAAGACCAGGATGAGGATGCTGAGGGCCCAGATCACCAGGATCGGGCCGAGGTCGCGGCCACGGGGCAGGTACATCCCCATGAAGCGGCGGCTGGCGAGCGCGAGCGCGTCCCGCTTGACCATCAGGTAGCCGGCGAAGAACACCGCGATGATGATCTTCACGAACTCGCCGGGCTGGATGGACATGCCCGCGATGGTGATCCAGATCCGTGCGCCGTAGACCGGCGGGAAGAACACCGGCAGGATCAGCAGGACCAGCGCCACGACCATCGAGATGTAGGTGTAGCGCTGCAGGATGCGGTGGTCCTTGAGGAAGACCAGGACGCCGAGGAAGAGCGCGACGCCCAGTGTCGACCACATCAGCTGCGTCGGCGCCGAGGCGCCGCCCGGGAGCGAGCTCTCCTGGTCGAGCCGCCAGATGAACACCAGGCCCATGCCGTTCAGCAGGGTGGCGATCGGCAGCATCAAGGGGTCCGCGTAGGGGGCGAACCTCCGCACGACGAGGTGTGCCACGAGGGCGATCGCGCCCAGGCCGAGCCCGTAGGCGAGCATGCCCGCAGGGAGCGAGCCGCTCTTCGCCAGCCCGACGTTCGCGTACGCGAAGACCGGGATCAGGACCGCGAAGACGAGGAGCGCGAGCTCCGTGTTGCGGCGGCTCGGTGCGCCGACGGACGTGATGGTCGTGGTGTTGGTGACAACGCTCATGCTGGACTGACGCCCCTCCTGCTCACTGCTAGCTGCCGGTCGGGCACTGTTGGGCCAGCGACTGGTCCTCGTCGGAGAGGGTGGGGCTGGTCGACGGGCTGGTGGAGGGGGTCGTGCTGGGCTTGGGGGAGCCGGACGCGTCCGAGGACGGGCTGCCGGTCGTCTTGCCGGTGGCGGTGTCGGCGCCCTTCTGCTGGTCCTTCTTGGCCTTCTCCGCCGCGGCGGCCTTCGACTTGTCGACGGCTTCCTTGGTCTGGCAGACCTTCGCCTGGTGCTCGAGCTCGTCCGCGGTCCGGCGCGCGTCGGCGAGGTCGCTGGCGGCGATCGTGGCCGTGACGTACTTGCGCTGGTTCTGCGGCAGGTACTTGAGTTCGATACCGGGGCGGTCCTCGTGGACCTTCGACAGGTTGATCCAGGCCAGCTTCTGCTCGATGCCCTGGTAGATCGCCGCGTGGTCGCCCTTGACGCCCACGTAGTACTGCGTCTGGGTCCAGCGGTACGCGCCGTACAGACCGCCGCCGATGACACCGAGGACGACCAGCAGGACCAGCGAGCGCTTGAGCCAGCGGCCGCGCTTGCGGGGCTTGCCCAGTTCCTCGTCGTCGAACGCGCCGAAGCCGCCCGCGGGCGCGCCGACCTGCGGGTCGCCGCTGCCGGGCGGGCCGAAGGCGCCCTCGGGGGCCGGCGGGCGGCCGAGCTCGGAGGCACGGCCGGCCGGGGTCTGCAGGTGCCGCGGGTCGGACAGCGGCAGGTGGTGCCGGCTGTCGGCGACGGCGCCCACGACGACGGGCGTGTCGTGCAGCTGCACGGCCAGGGTGTCGCCGTCGTCGATGTCCAGGACGTCGGCGACGATGCAGGTGATGTTGTCGGGGCCGCCGCCGCGCAGGGCGAGCTGGATCAGCTCCTGCACGGTCTCGGCGGGCGCCTGGTACCCGGCGAGGGTGTCCTCGAGGGTCTGGTGGCTGACGACGCCGGACAGGCCGTCGGAGCAGATCAGGTAGCGGTCGCCGGCCCGGACCTCGCGGATCGACAGGTCCGGTTCGACCTGGCCGCGGCCGTCCAGGGCGCGCATCAGCAGCGAGCGCTGCGGGTGCGTGCCGGCCTCCTCCTCGGTGATCCGGCCCTCGTCGACCAGCCGCTGCACCCAGGTGTGGTCCTGGGTGATCTGGGTGAGCACACCGTCGCGGAGCAGGTACGCACGGGAGTCGCCGACGTGCACCAGGCCGAGCCGCTGCCCGGTCCAGAGCAGCGCGGTGAGCGTGGTGCCCATGCCCTCCAGCTGCGGGTCCTCCTCGACCATGACGCGCAGCTGGTCGTTGGCCCGCTGCACGGCGGTGGCGAGGGAGGTGAGGATGTCCGAGCCGGGGATGTCGTCGTCGAGGGGGACGAGGGTGGAGATCACCTCGGAGGAGGCGACCTCACCGGCGGCCTGGCCGCCCATGCCGTCGGCGATGGCGAGCAGCCGCGGACCGGCGTAGCCGGAGTCCTCGTTGCCCTCCCGGATCATTCCCTTGTGCGAGCCGGCGGCGAAGCGCAGCGACAGAGTCATGCGCACCTCGCCCGTCGGCTCCGGGTACATCCGCACGCTGCCCACCCTCTCGCTCGCGCTCGCTGGCTGTGCTCGCCCATTGTGCGACTACTTCCGCAGCTCGATGACGGTCTTGCCGATGCGGATCGGCGCACCGAGCGGGATCGGAGTCGGCGTGGTGAGCCGGTTCCGGTCCATGAAGGTGCCGTTGGTGGATCCCAGGTCCTCGACGATCCAGTTGCCGTCGCGGTCCGGGTAGATCCTGGCATGACGGCTGGACGCGTAGTCGTCGTCGAGCACGATCGTGGAGTCGTGCGCCCGGCCCAAGGTGATCGTCTGGCCCTGCAGCGCGACCGTGGTGCCCGCGAGCGAGCCCTCGGAGACCACCAGTTTGGTGGGGGCGCCGCGCCGGGCACGGTTGTTGTTGTTGGTCTGCTGCTGACGCCCCTGCGCAGCCTGCGCCTGCTGGCGCTGCTGCGGGGGGCGCGTCTGGGCCTCGCGGCGCCCGCCTGCGCGCTGGGTCACCCGGGTCCCGAACAGGTCGCTGCGGATGACCTGCACGGCCACGATGACGAACAGCCACAGTACGGCGAGGAAACCCAACCGCATGACCGTCAGGGTCAGCTCTGACATTGCCCCCGCTTCACCCTTCGGCTTGCCGGTACACGATGGTGGTACTGCCCACGACGATCCGTGAACCGTCGCGGAGCGTAGCGCGTTGGGTGTGCTGTCCGTCCACCACGATGCCGTTCGTCGACCCGAGGTCGACGACCGTGGAGGGCGAACCCGCCCTGATCTCGCAGTGGCGGCGGGACACACCGGGGTCGTCGACCCGGACGTCGGCCTCGGTGCTGCGGCCGAGCACCAGGGTCGGACGGGAGATCTGGTGGCGCGTGCCGTTGATCTCGATCCAGCGGCGCACGTTCGTGCCGGCCCCGCCGGCGGCCGTGGGGCCGCCTCCGGGGAGCCGGGTGACCGGCGCGGCGCCGGGCGGCGGGCCGGCAGGCATCGGCGGAGGGCCCGCGGGGCGCTGCGGGGCCTGCGGCGGGTAGCCGTAGCCACCGCGGCCGGCGGGGGGCTGTTGCTGCTGGTACTGCTGCTGCTGGGACTCGCTGGAGGCGAGGGTGCGGCTGCGCACCCGGTACAGGCCGGTGTCGAGGTCGTCGGCCTTCTCCAGGTTCACCTTGATGTTGCCCATGAAGGTGTAGCGCTGCTGCTTGGCGTAGTCGCGCACCATGCCGGCGAGCTCCTCGCCGAGCTGGGCGGCGTACGGGCTCAGACGCTCGTGGTCGGAGGCGCTGAGCTCGACGATGAAGTCGTTGGGGACCACGGTGCGGTCCCGGTTCCAGATCGTCGCGTTGTTGTCGCACTCACGCTGCAGGGCACCCGCGATCTCGACGGGCTGTACCTCGGACTTGAACACCTTGGCGAAGGTGCCGTTCACGAAGCCCTCGAGACGCTGCTCGAACTTCTTGAGTACTCCCACGGTGCACCTCCCTCCTCGAGGTCCTGCGGTCGCACACGGCGGTCCGCCGTGATCTTCCGGTCCGATCCTTCCGGTACTGCTTACTGATCGTATCCACGCACTGGGAAAACCGCTGGTTCCCCGGTCTGTCCCACGGAACCGGTGTCAACAGTGCCACGGTCCGCGGCCGCTCCCCCACAGGGATGGTAGAGGCGGCCCCTGCCAGTGTCCCGCAACAGAGGACGGTTCCCCTCGCTCGGGGGTGCCCGGAAACGGATGTGATTCCACCCTGAGCAGCGTGCTAATGTTCTCGATGTCGGAAGGACGCCGACGCACCGGACGGGGAAGACCTCAGGGTGCGGAGGACAACTGAAGACAACACCCATGCGCGGGTGGCGGAATAGGCAGACGCGCTGGATTCAGGTTCCAGTGCCCGAAAGGGCGTGGGGGTTCAACTCCCCCCTCGCGCACACAGGAGTACCGACGAAACGGGCTCCGGACAGTGACGAAAGTCGCAGTCCGGGGTCCGTTTTTCGTGTTGATCAAGGAGTTGCCCTGCCGGCTGGGGCGGCCGCCGTTTCCCTCACGTGCTGGAGCCCTCTCGCTGGCCGCTTGCGGTCACCGAGGGGGCTCTTTGGCGTACGCGATGATCAACTGTGAGGCACGTCACTCAAGTGGCGGCTGCCAGGTGGCCGGTTGGCGTCCAGGTGCCAAGGGGCTTCGTCTTGCGTCTGCGGTTGGTGCGCCTGACGGGGCGCTGTCCGCCGAGGGCCAGGCTGTCCAGCCATGTCGTGATCTTTCGGCGGTTGGCGTGGGCGAGCTGGAAGACCAGGAGGATGGTCTGGGCGGCGAGCCCGCGGATGGGCCGGGATCGTGAGGATTCGATGGTCTCGGCGAGTGGGCTCTTGGCGAAGCCGTTGAAGCCTTCGACGCTGTTGCGGAGGCGGAAGTAGATCTTCTGCCACTGCTCGTCGCCGTAGTCCAGGGCCTGCCAGTGCTTGGCCCCTTCTTCTGGGGCGAGCGTGATGGCGCGCTGCCGGCAGACCTTGAGGGGCCCGGTCGGACTGGGCTGCGGGTCGACGAGCGGGAGGTGGACGCCGGTGCCGAGCGAGCGCGGCTTGAGCGGGCACTGCACCTTGCCTGATTCTGCCGGGCACATCATGCGCTGGTGGCCCTCGGCGTCCTCTCTTTCTTTGGGCATGAGGCGGTACGGCTTGCGGGCGGCGATGCGGGCGGCCCAGGTCTCGCGGTCGATGCGGCCGGCGTGCAGGTCGCTGGTGGCTTCGATGAGGGACTGGGGCATCGAGGGGCAGTACCAGGTGCCCTCGACGAGGATCGCCCCTTGGGCTCCGCCCTGATTGCCGAGTTGGTCTACGCGGTAGTCGTAGACGGGCTTGTAGCCGAGCGCACGGACGGGCAGCTGCCACTCATGGGGTTCTGAGTTGTTGTAGGCGCGGTCGCCCGCCAGGAAGCCGGGCGTGTAGCCGCGTTCCCGGAGGCGGCGAATGGTCTTCAGACCGTTGTACGCGGGACGCTCTCCCGGCTTGTCCAGGCAGAGACCGAGAACGAGAGCAGGCGGGACGTCGGGATCGGGTGTTCCGTCGTCCAGGAGCGGCTTGCGGTGCTGGGTATCCCGGGTGACGGCGAGGTGGGCATCGAAGCCGAAGAGGTACCGCTTCGCGAGGGAGGGCTTTGCGGCCTCACTCGTAGTGGACGTCTGCTTCCGCTCTTTCTTGGGCGGCTCCATGTCGTCGGCAACGTGACTGCCGTCGGGGTCTCGGTGGTCGCCCTCCCGTACGTACCAGCCGGCGTCGGGATCGGTCGACAGCTCGGGCCCGCCCGCGCGGCGGCCGCGGGCGTAGGTGCGTACAGGCGTGGCGTCCACCGCGATACCGCTGGCGAGCTCTGTCAGCAGGCCGCGCAGCGGGCCTATGGACGCGTCGAGGACGAACTCGGTGAACAAGGCGAGCCGGTGCTCCCGGGCGGCGAGCTCATCCGGGTCGGCGGCTGCGATCAGCCTCTGGGCTTCCTGGCTTGTGAGGTGCTTGTTGGGTGGCAATGGCGACGGATCCATCGCACCCTTCATGGCGTGGAACAGGCGGCGCACGACGGCGTAGGCCGCCTCGAACCCTCTGTCATCGTCGGTGTAGTCAGGGACCTGCAGCTGAGCCCTCATGTGCGGACTGAGACGGAAGCAGAGCAAGTCAGTGGTCCGCTCCAGCACCAGCTTGCCGCCGGTGTTCCGGCAGCAGAGGTGGAGTCCGATGAGGAAGGTGCGAAGACGGAGCCTGCGGTGCCGTCCGCGCGGTAGGTGAACGAATTCCTCGAGAAGAGGGACGAGGCCACTACTGTCCACCTCTTCGATCGCGGGCTCGACATCCCGGTCATCGAGACATCTGCGCTGCGCGCGCATGGCAGTGAGCCGCTCGTGGCGGTCGTTCGGCGCCGTGGCTCGAGCGGTCACTTTTCCCCCCGCAGTAGGGCAGCGGCTTCTTCAGCAGGGGTGCCGGGCAAGTAGGGAAGGATTCGCGACAGGCCATGCAGCGTGTCGACGCCGGCGGCCGCGACGATCACGGTGATCGGCAGTCGCTCCTCGAAGAGGGCGAGGAGCCAGGTGGCGCGGAGGCGGCCCATCACCAGGCGGGGGACCCCCTGGCCGGGCTTCGTTCGCGAGAGGAAGTTCGTGACGGTGTTGGTGCCGCGGCTGTGAGAGTTCGGGCGGAACAAGTAGCGGGCAGTGCCCGGAGTCTCCAGGCGCTTCGCCGCGGCGACCAGGATGCCTTCCCAGGGCTTCCGGCACACGATGTCCCGCCTTCGGCGGCCTCGTGTCGCGACGACCACCGGGCCCCCGTCATGGACGGGACAGCGGACATCGTGCACGCGAAGGGGGATGACCTCCGGCGAGTCGAGGCCGACGCCGACTCCGAGGGCCATCAAGGTCTTGCATCCCCAGCGCAGTTCCTCGGTGGACTGACCGCCTGCCCAGCCCCAGAGGTCCGCCAACTCGGTGCTGCTGTACGGGCGGTTCGCGGTTGCGGCGGAGAGCTCGGCCGGGGCGCCGGTGCGGCACTCACCGCCGAAGAGGATTTCGCGTAGGCGCAGGAGACGGGTGCGGTAGTTGCCGCGGGTTCCTTCTCCCACCTGAGGACAGCCGACGGCGACGAACCGCTCGATGGCCTCGCGAGACAGCCATACCTCCGCTGCCGCAGGTAGACCCTCGCCGTGGCAGAAGAGCGCGAGCTGAGCGAGTGCGGTCAGCAACTCGCGGGCTTTGTACGGCGTAAGGGGGTCCGCAATGAGGATCACGCGGCGTACCTCATCGCCGACGCGGCTCCACCCCGCGGGGGAACCGGCCGGTCGATAGGAGTTGATCCGTTGACTCATCACATGCCGCCACACGAGCACCCCGGCGGGTGGGGTGCTATTCGAATAACATGTATCCGTGTTGGCGGCCGAGCGCGACTTGGGAGGTCCAGATGAGTAAGACTGCACTCCATGCCCCAAGGAGATGCCCGCCGCCTGCCGCCATGCGCTTACCGCGTCAGCGGCACGTGGCCTGAGGCCGTCATGGAGGAGCATCACGGGGCCCGAGTAGCTCAAGCGCTGGCCGGCAAGCTGCAAGCGGCCATCGACCGCAAAGCGTGGTCCGTCGCCGAGCTCTCGCGGCAGAGCGGCGTAGCTCGGTACACGATCACCAAGGCGCTCACGGGTGAGGCCTGGCCAGATCTGTTGACGATCGCGAATCTCGAACGAGCGCTCGAAGCAGATCTGTGGCCTGGCCGGGACGTATGACGTCACACTCGACAGTGAGGCGTCTTGGAACGATGAATGTGGTCGGGGTCGTGATTCTCCGAAACTGAACACAGTGTGGTCATCCCTTCGAGCGAAGGGCAGGACCATTCTTCGCAACGTGCAACCGGCCGCACACGGCGGACCGTAAAATGCGAAGTGGTGCGAACTGGTCCCGGTTCTGTGGAAGGTTCTAGGCGCGGTTCGCCACTGTGGGTCGCCACCTGGGCTTCGAGGCGTGGGTGGCGACTCTCTTTCGTGTGATCTTGGGTGCGGTTCGTCTGGCTAGAGAGACTCTGGGTGATCGGGGTTGATCTGGTAGTTGGAGCCCTTGTGCTTTGTGAGCTGGCCTGAGCGTACAAGTTCGTCCATGGCCACACGGAGACTCTTGTTGTTTGCGTCGCCGAGCGCCTGTTCCACGTCGGCCACCTTCCAGATGTAGCTGGGGTTCTGTCGCATCAGGTCGATGACGCGCTTCTTCCGAGTGGGTCCACCGGTCACACCGTTTGGCCCGTCGGATGCCTCCGCCGAGTCGTTGTCCTGCGCTGAACTGTTGGCGCGTGACCCGGGTAGATCGGGTACACCGTTGCGTTCCCACTCCTCCCAGATGTCCTTGTGCTTCTTGAGTTGGCGCACCTGCTTCAGCTTTCGATTTAGCTGACGGAGTTCCCTCTCGGCCGCGTCCTTCTTTTCCTCGAGCATCTGGATGTACTTGTCCGGGTCCTTGGCGGACTCTTCCCATGGAAGGTTCAAAAGCATGGGGGGACTCTATCCATGGCATCGCATAGTTTAGGTATGTCGCAACGGGTAGTTCACCCGATATAGCTACATGGCCAATTAGGTGTGCTGGTGCAATGTAAGGGGCGATGCCGCCTATGCGCGCAATGTTCACCACCTGAAGACTTTGAATACTTAAACCCGCAGGTGGTGATGTCTGTATCTATGGGGGTTGGCTTCCTGTGCTCGAGAGGGAATGCTGCGGACTGGTCTAGTGTGTGCCCCTAGGGCTAGGGCCTTCTTCGGCGGGATCCCTACCTTTCGTATAGTGGAGTAGAATTTGTTGTGTCAATAATAGCTAATTGCCTGGCGGCCTTAAGGGGTAGGGCCTTATGGCTACCTGCAGCCGGCTTCCGGCATAGGTGGTTGTGCGTTGCGACAGGTAGGCGCTGCCTTCTCGGGCGGTACGGCTACAGTTGTTGACGCTCTTGAGCGGCGTTCACGGCTCAGCGGGTGGCGGCTAGGGGCACCTGTGCGTCGTGGCGTGGCAGACCGCGCGGTCGCGGAACCTCGGCCTTGGCCCACCATGCTTCTGACTTCTCTGCAGACCATCAGTCCCAGTCCAGCGTCAACGGACCGTCGGGCAGCCATCCGTCCCAGTAGCCGTCCAAGACATCTGGCAGTTCCGCGGGGAGAACCCGTACTGCGTTGCGGCGGAGCTCGGCCGGACTCCACCAGCAAGTCGGCCGGGCGTGGTCCAACGTCGAGATGCGCCGTACAGCAGCAGACGAGAGGGTTTCGTCGGGAATGGTCAGTAGAAGCTGCCTCTCGATGCGGGCGCCCGATGTCGCCGTCGGCATCGAGGCCCAAATCCGTCCAACTACCTTTCCGACGTGGACTGCGGGGATGCCCAGTGCCGTTGCGCAGCTGATTGCGTAAGTGGACGAGCGCCCGGGGTGTGGCGCGTGGCATGCCACGGGAGACCAGGATCCTTCTTGATCCGTGAGCAGGACCGTTCGGCGGTAGCGGTCAAGGAGCGCGACCAGCACAAGGCGCCGAAGGCGGGGGGCGGGGATCACCATGAAGTGGCATCCTGCCGCGATGCCATTCGAATCGCATTTCAGGAGATGTGAATGGGTGACAGTCACGTCCGTGCGCTAGCGCCGCGCCGCGGTTCGTCACTTGGCAAACGGAGTCAGGCCCGATCTTAGGCGTATTGAGCCGCATGCCAGGTGGAGTCGATGGCGGGATTGCGCAGGGTCCCCCAGAAGCGGTCATCAGGGATCGACGGCAGTGGCGGACTGCCCAGGTCCTCGTGCAGATCCGTACGCCAGTCGACAGTGAGGTGGCCGCGGATGCTCACGCTCTCGCAAACGGA
Organism: Streptomyces sp. NPDC058864; assembly: GCF_042742985.1. NCBI lineage: Bacteria > Bacillati > Actinomycetota > Actinomycetes > Kitasatosporales > Streptomycetaceae > Streptomyces > Streptomyces sp. NPDC058864. The sequence goes on from NZ_JBHYMQ010000006.1 coordinate 217,402, forward strand.
CCTGTATGGCGAGCCCCAGATCCCGTGCACCATCTTCTCCGCGGCCCGCCCACGAGCGGCGTCCCGGTGAGTGCTCGCCTGCGCGATCACTGTGCGCAGTCGCCGGGCCAGCGGGCTGGCCTGTTCCGGGCTTGGTGGGGCCTCGCCCCGGTCCAGCGCGTCCAGGACCGACCTGACCTCCGGGTACTTGTTCAGGCCCGTTTCCACAGCCACTCTGCGCAGCTGCTTCCGCGCGGCCGCGGCCACCTGTTCACGAGGCAGGGTCGCGAGCAGCGCACCGAGTTCCTCAAGGCCGTCGAGGAAGCCGACATGGAGAACATCGGTGGGACTGCAGGACAGCTCCAGCTCCGGCAGTTGCTCGTCGGGTCGGGGAAGGGGGTCGTCGGCGTTGCCCCAGTCCCGTCCAAGAGACCCGGCCCGCTCCCAGAGCAGTCGGCCGTTGAACGTGATGGCACCCCCGTCCCGGCCGCGTTCAAGCTGGTCGGCCAGCTCTGCCAGATATGCACCCAGCGAGTCGGCCCGTCCGAAGGCGGTGCCGGTCTCATCGAAGAAGCGTCCGATCGCACCGTAGGAGTCCTGCCCCCGGCGGCAGTCGATCGTGAGACCGTCGGCCGTCGCTCCGTAGGAACCGAACTTCAGGTAGGTGTCGATCCAGTAGTGCTCGGCCTCCTCCTCGTCCAGGCCCTCGGCGATGCCCCGCATGAACCTGGTGTCCCCGACGATCTCGCTCACTGAGAGCAGCCGGTCATGTGTGCTGAACCGGAAGGCTTCCGCGCCGTCCGGAGCCCCGTTGTGCCGTAGCAGTGACGCGACCAGATCAGGAGGAAAGGTGACGCCCAGTTCCTCCTCCGCTGCTGCTATCTCCTCATGTTCCGCGGGCGGCCCAAGCGTGGCGAAGGTGCGAGGCGCGTTCTCGCGCAGCCACTCGTCGATGCGGTCCCACGACTCCCGGACCAGGTCTCTTCTCATGAGCTGAGCCTAGAGACAGACACTGACAGCTCGATCGACGCCGTTGGCACCGGTTGGTGCCGTGCCGCCAGGTCTCCCGCTCGGCTCGCCAGCTCGAAGGCTCAATCGCCACGAAAGCCAGGTCACGATGCGAGTTGCGAAGACCTGCTCTGTGCCGGGCGATCGTTCCATGCCAAGACGAAGAATGAACAGGCCCCCACGTCGTGGGGGCCTGCATCACGGCGCCAGGGCTGTGGACGATGGCGAGCCCTGCTGCACACGACATATAGCGTGCTCTCGCGGTGATAGCGACGCATTCCAGGTGGTCCGGGCGGGTGGCTGTGGCGTGGTCCAGGCGCGCCTACCGGACCGATTCCTTTCCTCGATGCATGAGCCTGAAGTGGCGAACGGCGGTTGATGTCCGTCGCACTGATAGGTACGCCAGCCGCCGTCCGGTCTCCGCATTGGCTGCGCGGTCAGGCTGCCTCTGCCTCCTCGACCGCCGTGGCGGGGCCGACGAGTTCCTCGAGGACGTCCTCCATGGTGACGTAGCCGAGCAGCGTGCCGTCGTCCCCGGTGACCGCGGCCAGGTGGGTG